>JAQVSV010000014.1 GCA_028700325.1 Elusimicrobiaceae bacterium
AGCTCCAGTATCGCGCGCTGGGTGCCGCTGCCGATCGTGCGGAAAATCCTGTCGCGGCATTTGGGGCACACCGCAGGCAGTTCGGCGGTGGTACCGCAGAGTCCGCACTTTAAAAACTCGCCGGACGCCGTTTTCTGCTTGCCCATGCCGCCGCCGCACCTGGGACAGGGCAGCGACCAGCCGCAGCACAGACAGGCGTAGGCGGCGGCGTAGCCCAGCCGGTTGATGATAAGCAGCGACTGCTGTCCGCGCGCCAGCGCGGACGCCACGCTTTCGCGCAGTTCGTCGGACACATAGCTGCTTTCCGCGCCTTTCTTGCCGGTGATAACGACACGCGGCGCGGTTATCCGCCGCACCGGCTGGTTAAGCGCGAGCATTGCTATGCGGCCATCCAGCGCGAACCTTAAAGTTTCCATTGACGGGGCCGAACTGGCAAACAAAACCGGACAGCCGTGATGCGCCGCCCGCCACACCAGCACTTCCCGCGCATGGTAATAGGGACGCTGTTCCTCCTGCTTGTAGGAATCGTCATGCTCCTCGTCCATAACGGCAAGACCCAGATTGACAAACGGCAGCAGGCAGGCCGAACGCGTGCCCGCCACCACAATGCTTTCACCAGCCACCAGCCGGTTAAAAATCATGTTTTTCTGGCGCGGTGTCAGCCGGCTGTGCCACAAAACGGTGCGCGCCGCCCCAAGCCGGGCTGAAAATTCCTCGATAAACGGCTGCGTAAGCGCGATATCGGGCAGAAGATACAATACCTGCCGGCCGCAGTTGAGCGCGGTTTCCATGAGCCGGATAAACACTTCGGTTTTTCCGGTAAGGGAATCGCCTGTCAATAAGGTGGACTGCGACTGTTTGGCCCGCACCAGCGGCGCAAGCGCGTCGCAGGCGGCGCGCTGGTCGGGCGTAAGGGTGAACGCGGATACAACCACTTTTTGCGTGGCGGCCCCGGCGGATTCCGCGGAAACGGCTGCCCGGCCCGCGCGGTCAGGCCCGGCTTCGCGGGCCGGAAAAACGAAACTGTCCGGCCCGGACGCGGGTACGCCGTCAGCCGAACCGGGCTCGCCAAGCGGCGCGTCATAAAACGCCGCGGTCATGGCTTCCATATCAAGCGCGGTGTCATGGTCCGGAGGCTCCGGCACGGACGGAACACCGGTCTGGATCGCCCCGGCGTTTTCAAACATCGTGCCCGTCCAGTCGGACTGGGCAACGAGCTGCCGCACGGCGACCACCCTGCTTTCAGCCTTATCTGCGACCGGTTTTTTTTCGGCCGCAGAAACCGTTTTCCTCTTTCCGTCCGGGGAAGCCGGTTTATTCAGGTCTTTTTCCAGTTCGGCGCGCAGCCGCTCAAATGACAGAAGTTTAAACCATGAGGGAAACATCGCGCCGAACACCTCGCCCAGCGGATTGCACCAGCGCTGCGCTATATACTGCGCCAGCCCCACGCCCTCGCCCCCGAACAGAGGCGCGGGGTCTTCAATCGAAAGAATCTCTTTGAGCCTGATATGCAGCGGAAGCCGGGTCTTTCCGGTCAGCTCAACCGCCACACCGGTGGCAACCGCTTTGCCAAAAGGCGCGCGCACCCGCATGCCCGGTTCAAGCGACTGCTCAAGCCGGGCGGGCACGCTGTAATCGAACAGTTTGCGCAACGGCACCGCGAACGCGACTTTACAAAACATGGCTACTCTTTTCCGGCGGTCTGAGGCGGTTGCATCCCGGCGGCTTTCATGACCAGCTTCATATCGTCCCAGGTGGGGCGTTTATAGTCGGGATTGCGCAGCAGCGCGGCAGGGTGATAGGTAGCCGCCACCTTGATGGCCGGAGTGACCGGATAATCGCGAAGTTGTCCGCGCATGGAGGACAACGAACCCGTGAAGCTGAGCAGTTCCCGCGCCGCTGTCGCGCCCAGCGCGATGATAAATTCGGGGTTAATCAGCTCTATCTGCCGCTCCAAGTAGGGCCGGCAAACGCGGATTTCATCCGGCGACGGCGGCCGGTCGTTACCGCGTTTTTCAGGATTTGACGGGTCAATCATCGGATGGCATTTGGCGATATTGGCAATATAAACATTAGTGCGGTCCAGCCCCATCGCGCCAAGAATTTTATCAAGCAGCTGGCCCGCTTTGCCCACGAAAGGCAGGCCCTGCCGGTCTTCCTCGTAACCCGGGCCCTCGCCGATAAGCATTATCTGCGCGCGGGGATTGCCCATGCCGAACACCGGTTTTATCCGTGCCGCGCCAAGCGGGCACAACTTGCAGACGGAAACCAGTTTTTCCAGCCCCGCCATATCAAGTTTCGACAGGTCAGGACGTTTCGTTTCCGTTTTTAAAGCGACGGCTTCCGGAGCGGGCAGCTGTGCATGCGGGGCCGCTTTGGCTGGCGCACCCGCGTGCGCGGACACAGCATGCGCGGCCGGTTTGACATGCGCAGGCGCGACAGGCCCGGCAGGGCCGGACGAAACGGCGGAAAATTCCGCCGCCGGCGCAGGGGGGACGGCCGTTTCAGAAAACGAGCCTGCATAATCGTCAAAATCGTTATATTTCAGGCAGTTTTTAAGCTGGCGCACCAGTGTTTTTAATTCATCAGGCATACACGCCCCGCAGAAAGAAGCTGGAAAGACAGTTAAGGTAATAATGTCATTATATCTTATTTCCCCGGCTTGAAAGACCGGCCCGTTATCCGCAAATGCAAAATGCCGGCAAAAAAATCCGGCGCACAATGCGCCGGATTTTATCCGCTTCAAATATATTCGCTTGGCCGCCGGTTCCGCGCCCGCGCTGCATTTTGCGCGCCTGAACGACCCTTGCGGCGGTTTTTACAGCTCGGGCAGGGTCATCTCGACGGGCTGCGCGTTTTTGCGCGCTTCCCGCTCTTCCCGGGCCTGAGCGCGGGCGAGCAGGCTTTTTTTATAGGTGTCGAGTATCAGTTCCCGTGAAATCTGGCCGGACAGCACATCGGTAAGCGCCGCCGAAATCACTTCGGAATTCGGTTTGTGCCGGAACTCCTCGCGCCGCCGGATCTCGCGCGCCCACATCGAACCCAGCACGATCAGATCATATTTGTCCTGACTGTAATCCATTATCTCCTGCTCCAGTTCTATGGTTTTTACTTTGGCTTCTGTCATGTGCCCTCCTGAAAATCCGTCAGATAAAACGGTATACGCTTTGCGCCGAACGTTTAAGCCTCGGCAGCTGCCGCGCGGTGATAATGCGCTGCGCCGTAATGATGGCTTTGAGCTGGCTGACCGCGATTTCCAGATCGTCGTTGATTATCACATAGTGGTAATCGCCGATCCGCTCCAGTTCGCTTTTCGCGGTCGCGAGCCTTACGGCCAGATCACCGGTATCGTTGCGCGCTTCCAGCCGGGATTTCAGCACCGCCCAGCTCGGCGGCAGCAGAAATATCTTCACGGCGTTTTCGTAATGCCTTGAAACGGTTTCCGCGCCCTGCACGTCAATCACCAGCAGCGGGTTTTTTCCGCGCCGGATTATGCTGTCAAACGATTTCTTCGGAATACCGTAATAATACTTCCCGTGCACTTTCGCCCATTCGGCCATGAGGCCCGCCTTGATATTGCGCACAAAGCGGGCCTCCGGCCAGAAATGGTAATCAATACCGTCTTCTTCCGCCGCGCGGGGCGCGCGGGTCGTGGCGGTAACAACCCGTTCAACAGAGCTGTCCTCCGCCAGAACCCGGCTGCAAACCGTAGTCTTGCCGCCCCCGGAGGGGGAGGAAACTATTATCGGGAAACCCCGCAAGGCCATGCGGGATTACTTCTTCCCGCCATGCTTCACCACCGCCTGCGCGGCAGCCAGTCTGGCTATCGGCACGCGGAACGGCGAGCAGGACACATAATTGAAGCCCTGTTGATGGCAGAATTCCACGCTTCTGGGATCACCGCCATGTTCGCCGCAGATGCCCACTTTAAGGTTCGGGCGGGCGGTGCGGCCTTTCCTTACGGCAATCCTGATCAGTTCGCCGACACCCTTTTCATCAATGGACTGGAAGGGATCTTCCGGCAGAATGTTCCTGTTCAGATAATCGCCGAGGAAGCTGCCGATATCGTCACGCGAAAAACCGAAACTCATCTGGGTCAGGTCGTTCGTGCCGAACGAGAAGAACTCCGCGGGGCCCGCCATTTCATCGGCGGTAAGCGCGGCGCGGGGGATCTCGATCATCGTGCCGACCATGTGCGGAATCTTCTTCATGCCGGTGGCTTTAAGCACTTCTTCGTATACCCGTTTGATGATTACTTTCTGGTTCTCGATTTCGACATGGGTGCAGGTGACCGGGATCATGATTTCGGGCAGCACCGTCACTTTCTCCTTAAGGAGTTCCGCGGTCGCTTCGAAAATCGCGCGGACCTGGGTTTCGGTCACTTCCGGATAGGTTATGCCAAGCCGCACGCCGCGATGGCCCATCATCGGGTTGTTTTCCCGCAGGCCTTCGGCGCGTTTTTCCAGATCGGCGTAGCTGATGCGCAGCGCTTCGGCAAGCTTTTTGAGGTTGTCGGCGTTGTGCGGCACGAACTCGTGAAGCGGAGGATCAATCATCCGGATGGTTACGGGGTAACCGGCCATCGCTTTAAGAGTTTTCTTGATATCCGACTTCATGAACGGAAACAGATCCTTCAGCGCGGCTTTCCGCTCGTCCAGCGAGGAGGAAACAATCATTTTCCGCAGGTTGAACAGTGCGTCGTCCGAGCCTTTGCCGTAGAACATATGCTCGATGCGGAACAGGCCGATGCCTTCCGCGCCGAATTCGCGCGCCTTGGCGGAATCTTCCGGGGTGTCGGCGTTCGTGCGGATTTTAAGCGTGCGCACCCTGTCGCAGATTTTAAGGAAATCAAGCAGCGTCTTGTCGTTGGCGCCGGCGGCCATCATGTCCAGCTTGCCAACGTAAACGTGGCCCTTGGAACCGTTAAGGGAAATCCAGTCGCCTTCCCTGATGGTCACGCCATTGACGGTGATAACCTTGTTTTCGATGTGCATTTCGGCGCAGCCGACGATGCAGCATTTGCCCCAGCCGCGCGCGACCAGCGCTGCGTGCGAGGTCATGCCGCCGCGTGCGGTAAGAATGGCTTCTGCGGCTCTCATCCCGGTCACGTCTTCAGGGTTGGTTTCTTCGCGGACAAGAATGCATTTTTTGCCGGCGTTGAAATAGGCGATGGCGTCGGCGGCGTTGAACACCACCTGGCCGGCGGCTCCGCCGGGGCCCGCGGGCAGGCCCTTGGCTACGACTTTGGCGGCCTTCTCGGCCACGGGGTCAAGCACGGGGTGAAGCAGTTCGTCAAGCTGGGCGGGCGTTACGCGCATGACGGCGGTTCTGGCGTCAATCATTTTGCTGTTGAACATGTCGGTCGCCATTTTAACGGCGGCTCTGCCGTTGCGTTTGCCCACGCGGCACTGCAGCATCCACAGTTTACCGTCCTGAATGGTGAACTCGATGTCGAGCATGTCATGGTAATGCTTTTCCAGTTTCTTCTGGATTCCGTCGAGCTCCCTGTAAACTTTCGGCATGATTTCATGAAGGGTTTCAAGATGCCGGGACTGGTCGTTGCGGGAATATTCGTTGATCGGAGCGGGGGTGCGTATGCCGGCCACCACGTCTTCGCCCTGAGCGTTCACGAGATATTCGCCGTAAAAATTATTATTGCCGGTGCCGGGATCGCGGGTGAAAGCTACGCCGGTCGCGCTGGTTTCGCCGGTGTTGCCGAACACCATTGACTGCACGTTGACGGCGGTTCCCCATTCGTGCGGGATTTTTTCAATATTGCGGTACGCGATCGCGCGGGTGCCGTTCCACGACGCGAAAACCGCGCCGATTGCGCCCCACAGCTGGTCGTTGGCGTTGTCGGGGAATTCTTTTTTAAGAACGGTCTTGACCGTCGCCTTGAAATCGGCGCACAGTTTTCTGAGCTCTTCCGAGGTCAGCTCGGTGTCGGTCTTGTAGCCGCGGGCTTTCTTGATCTGGGCAAGTTTTTCGTCGAGAACTTTGCGGATGCCCTTGTCGTCCTTAGGCTCGATGCCGGCGGCTTTCTCCATCACCACGTCGGCGTACATCATGATCAGGCGGCGATAGGCGTCATAAACAAACCGCTCGTTCCTGGTATCGGCAATCATGCCGGGGATTGTTTCGGTCGTCAGGCCGACGTTAAGAATGGTTTCCATCATGCCGGGCATGGAACTTCTCGCGCCGGAGCGCACGGAAACCAGCAGGGGTTTCTTCGCGTCGCCGAAAACACGGCCGACGTTCTTTTCAACCATCTTGAGATTTTCCGCAACCGTTTTGGCAAGTGACGCAGGGTATGTTCTTTTGTTCGCCCAGTAATAAGTGCATACTTCGGTGGTAATGGTGAATCCGGGGGGAACCGGCAGCTTGAGCTGGCCGGCCATTTCGGCGAGATTGGCGCCTTTTCCGCCGAGGAGCTCCTTCATCGAGCCATTGCCATCAGCTTTGCCGTTCCCAAAGTAATAGACGCTTTTGGAAATGGTTTTCTTCGTCGTTTTCCTGACTGCAGCTTTTGTAGTATTTTTAACCGCGGTTGGCATTTACATCTCCTGTTCTTGTTTGCTCCGCCCGCCGCAATGCACTGCGGGCCGGCATGGTCATTTTTTTATGAAGCTATATATTAATTTTACGAAATATGCGCCCGCCTTGCAATGCGAAGGGCAACGGGCCGCATTTTTGCTAAAATTACAAAATCATGGCTAAAACTGGAAAAAACCGCGCAGTGCTGCTTTTCACCGGCAGCGAACTTTTAAACGGCAAACTCAACAGGTACGAACCGCTGTTCTGCGCCGAACTGGCAAAACTCGGCATGACGGTTGGTTATTCGGTTACTTTGCCTGACGAGACCGGCACGGTCGCCTCGGCTGTCGCCCGCGCGCTGACGGAAGCGGCACTGGTCATAGCGGTCGGCGGGCTCGGCCCCACCTTCGACGACGTGACCCGGCAGGCCGCCGCCCTCGCGCTTGACCGCCGGCTGCTGCCGGATCCGGAAATCATGAAAACGATCGAACGCCTTTTCGCGCGCCGCGGCAGCATAATGCCGGAGAACAACCGCCTCCAGGCGCTTGTCATCGCAGGCGCGAAACCGCTCGCCAACCCCGTAGGCACCGCGCCGGGCCAGCTTTTTTTCAAAAACGGCAGAATGCTTGTGCTGCTGCCCGGCCCGGAAAGCGAATGGCGGCCCATCTTCAGCCGGTCAGTCGCGCCGGAAATAAAAAAACGGTTTCCGCGCCGGGCGGGCACCCGGCAGACTGAAATCAATCTGGCCGGCATAGCGGAATCGGCGGCGGACGAACAGCTCCTGCCGGTGATAAAGGCTTTCCCGGCGGCGGAGTTTACCATCCTGTCCGCGCCGGGCCATGTGCGCGTATTCGCGCGGGTGCGCGAAAGAACGGACACGGAAGCGAAAAACCTGCTTAAAAGAATACAGGCGCGCCTGCTGAAAAGTTTCGCCGGCACGGTTTTCGGATGCGGAGAACTGCTCCCGGAAACCGCGCTTGGCGCAAAACTGCGGAAGCTGGGCCTGCGAATCGGCACTGCCGAATCGTGCACCGGAGGGCTGGTGGCGCACCGCATCACGCGGGTGCCGGGCAGCTCCGGCTACATGAACGGCGGCGTTGTGGCTTACGCCAACTCGGTCAAAACAAGGGTGCTGGGCGTAAAAGCCGCGACCCTTGAAAAACACGGCGCGGTTTCGGCGGAATGCGCGCTGGAAATGGCGCGCGGCGCGCGGAAAGTGACGGGAAGCGATATCGGAATCGCCACAACCGGCATAGCCGGGCCGGGCGGCGCGACGGCGGGCAAACCGGTCGGGCTGGTATACATAGCGGTTTCGGTCAGGGGAAGCGGCGAAACCGTCGTCAAACATGTTTTTAACGGCACGCGAAACAGCATACAGGAGTGTTCGGCAAACGCCGCACTGGCGCTGGCGCTGAAAACGCTCAACCTGCCGCGCCCGGGCATGCGCCGAATTTGACAGAACCCGATGACGCTTGTATAATGTATAAAGACGAACGAAAATAACAATAACAAGGAACAACGCTAAATGACCACGACCAAAGAAAGACGGACCGAAGTTCTCACCAAGTTCCAGGCTCATCCTTCAGACACGGGAAGCACTTCCGTTCAGGTTGCATTTCTGACGGAGCGGATCGCTTACATTTCCGCTCACCTCAAAAATAATCCCAAAGATTTTGCGGGCGAAAGAGGGCTGTTAAAGCTCGTCGGCCAGCGCCGCCGCCTGCTCAGATATCTTAAAGAGACCAATCTCAACGCGTACCACAGCCTTATCAAACAGCTGG
Organism: Elusimicrobiaceae bacterium; assembly: GCA_028700325.1. Lineage (NCBI taxonomy): Bacteria > Pseudomonadati > Elusimicrobiota > Elusimicrobia > Elusimicrobiales > Elusimicrobiaceae > Elusimicrobiaceae bacterium. The sequence continues at coordinate 8,316 of JAQVSV010000014.1, forward strand.
ACATGAGGAAATAACTATAATGACAAATCTTAAAACGACCCGCATCGAAGAAACGGTGGGGGATAAAATCATTTCATTGGAAACCGGGCTGATGGCCCGTCAGGCGGACGGCGCGATCGTCGCCCGCATGGGCGACACCGTGCTGCTCGCGGCGGTGGTGTCCGAAAAGACGCAGGATCCCGGTCCGGCGGATTTCGTGCCGCTCACCACTAACTATAAGGAACGGACCTATTCTGCCGGCAAAATTCCCGGCGGTTTTTTCAAACGCGAAGGCCGGCCCTCAAAAAAGGAAATTCTTTCCTCCCGCCTGACCGACCGGGCGATCCGCCCGCTGTTTCCGGAAGGGTACGCGGCGGAAACGAACGTGACGACGATGGTGCTGTCGAGCGACGGCGAGAATGACGCCGATGTGCTCAGCATTGTCGCCGCGTCAACCGCGCTGACGATCTCGTGCATACCGTTCAACGGCCCCGTGGCCGGAGTGCGCGTGGGCAGAATTGACGGCCAGTACATCATCAACCCGACCCACGCCCAGCGCGACGAAAGCGATATTGATTTTGTCATCGCCGGCACCAAACAGGGAATGCTGATGGTGGAAGGCGGCTGCAAGGAAGTGCCGGAGAACGTGCTGATAGAAGCGATGGAAAAAGCGCAGGACGCCATCAACCGGCTCTGTGATATGCAGACCAGGCTGCGCGAGCAGATCGGCGCGCCCAAGTTCACCGTGCCGCAAACCGTCATGCCCGAAACGATCAGGCAGACGGTGGAAGCGAAAGTGCGCCCGGAAATCGTGCGGATCCTCAACCTGTTCTGCGACAAGCAGACGCGCGACAAATCAATCGCCGCACTCAAGCAGCAGACCATTGACGCGCTGAGCGGGGAAAACCCCGGCTGCGAACCTTTTGTCAACCTCGCCATCGAAACGGTTTCTTATGAAGAAAGCCGCCGCCTGGTGCTGGAAAAAGGCGTGCGCGTCGACGGCAGAAAGCCGGACGAAATACGTCCGCTTGACTCGCGGGTCGGCCTGCTGCCCCGCACCCACGGTTCCGCACTGTTCACCCGCGGCCAGACGCAGGGCCTGGTAGTCTGCACGCTCGGCTCGCCCGAAGACATGCAGATGGTGGAAGGGCTGGAAGAAACCTACCACGAGCGGTTCATGCTGCATTACAATTTCCCCGGTTTTTCCACGGGCGAATGCAAACCGGACAGAAGCCCCGGCCGCCGCGAAATCGGGCACGGAGAACTGGCCCGGCGCGCGCTGATGCCGCTGCTGCCGCAGGAAGAGGAATTCGGCTACACGATCCGGCTGGTTTCCGACATTATGGAATCGAACGGATCCAGTTCGATGGCCTCCGTATGCGGCGGTTCGCTGAGCCTGTTTGACGCCGGCGTGCCAATGAAAGCCGCCTGCGCCGGAATCGCGATGGGTCTTATTTCGGACGGCAGCAAACACGTTGTCCTGTCCGACATTATGGGCCTTGAAGACCACCTCGGCGATATGGACTTCAAACTTACCGGCACGCGCAAAGGCATCACCGCGTTTCAGATGGACGTGAAACTGGCGAGCGGCATTGCGCTGTCAATCCTTAAAGAAGCCGTCGCGCAGGCCACGAACGGCCGCAATCACATCCTTAACCACATGGAAACGGTGATAACCGAGCCCCGGAAAGAAATGTCACAGTACGCTCCGCGTCTTTTCAGAATACAGATCCCCCAGGAAAAGATCGGCGCGCTTATCGGGCCCGGCGGCAAGAACATACGCAGAATCACCGAGGAAAACAACTGCAAGGTTGAAGTGAACGATGAAGGCGTCGTTTACATCTCCGGCGTGGATGCGGTAAAGGTGGAACGGGCCCGTAAGGAAGTGGAGTCCCTGACCGCCGTGGTTGAAGTGGGCAAGATTTACTCCGGCAAAGTGGTTTCCATACAGCCTTTCGGCGCGTTTGTGGAACTGCTGCCGGGCCAGGACGGCCTGCTGCACATCTCCGAAATCGAGCACCGCAGAGTCAACAAGGTGGAAGACGTGCTCAAACTCGGAGAAGAGGTACAGGTCAAAGTGGTCGAGATTGACAATAACGGGAAAATACGGCTGTCCCGCAAAGTGTTGATCGCGAGAAGCTAAATTATCAACAACCCCGGTACGCTATGAAAAGAACCGTAAAAAAATCCCCCGTAGCCGTAAAGGCCGCTCCCGCGCGGGACACAGCCGCGCTGGAGGAAATAAAAACCCTTTACGGTTTCATGCAGAAAAACAGCCTCGAAACGATAGACTACGCCTCCGGCGAAACTCACATCCGGCTGGTGCGAAAGCGCCCGAATGTGATACCTGTGCCGGTGCTTCAGACTGTGCAGGCGCAAACACAAGCATCCTCCGCACCGGCCAGGCCGGCCGAGTACGCGGGCGATACCGTGAACTCGCCGCTGCAGGGCATCTTCTTCCGTGCGGCTTCGCCGTCAAGCCCGCCGTTCGTGCGGGAAGGCGATACCGTCAAGAAAGGGCAGGTGCTGTGCCTTATCGAGGCGATGAAGGTGTTTAACGAAGTGAAGGCGGAGTTTGACTGCAAAGTGAATAAAGTGCTTATTGACAACGGCAAGCCGGTTAAATCAGGCGAGAAACTGTTCGCCGTTGAAAAACGATAGCGCAGACCGCTGCGGAAATATGATCCTTTGCGCGCCCGGCCATCAGCCGGGCGCGCAGGGATGATTGCAGTACAATATCTCTGAACCCGCAGAACCAAACAGCCCTCCCGGCTGTATATTATATGCTCTAAATGGATACATTGCGTATGAGCGAACCAGCACTCTTTAAAAGCACCCTTGAAAACAACGCAGGACGCATTCTGAGCGAAATAGCCAGCACTTCCGGCGGCCAGCTTACCGCATGGGAGCTGAAGATGCGGCTGCACCTGTCCAGTTCACAGCTGTACATAGCGCTTGGCTGGCTGATGGGACGGGAAGCGGTTGAACTGGAACCGGAAAATCTTGATTACATAATCAGGCCGGCGGCAAAACGCAGTCCCGCGCCGCCTCCGCCTGTTATCGGTTAATGGCCAGACGAAACGCATCCCCTTTCGACCTGTTCTATGCGGGCCGCAAAAAACACGCGGGGAAATCCGCGCGCGGGGTGGCGTTTTACGCTAAAAAAAAGCAGTCGGCCAAAGCGGGCAGGCGCAAAACCAAAACTCCCGCATGGCTGCCGGCGGTAGGCTGGATATTCACCGTGTCGCTCACGCTGTGGCTGATCTGGATCCAGTGGGTGGGGGGCTCAAGCGGAGCGCTGGGCCGCATTCTGGCGGACGGGCTGTTTAAAACATTCGGGCACGCGTCCTATCTGTTCCCTCTGCTTATGCTGTACGGCCTGGCGACGATCTTCTTCGAGCGCACGGAAAAGGCGTTCGGCGCGCTCACGCTTGCCACAGGCATCACGTTCGTGCTGGTCTCCTCGTCGGCTGAACTGGCGCTGCTCAAACTGATTTTCACCGGTTCCCTTATTTCCGGCGGTGTCACCGGCGAGATGACAGCCGCATTGCTCGACGGTATTTTGGGCAAGGCGGGCGCGGGCATAATCGGCATGGGGATATTCGTGGCGGGCGTGCACATTTTATTCGGGATCCCGTGGAAAAAAACCATCTCCGCCATGCTGAAATGGGTGCGGGAGGATTATGCCGCGTGGACAGCCGGCAGAACCGCGCTGGCGCGCAGAATAGAAGCCGCGCGCGGCGACTTGCCGGTGCCCGCGGAAGAATGCGCCGCGCGGAATTGCGACATAACGGATTGCGAAGTGTCCGGGGAGCCCGCCCGGCCCGCGCGCGAAAAGCTCACCGCGCCGATCAAGATCATGCGCGGAGGCAATAGCGGTTCCCCGCCCGCCAAGCCAAGACCGGCAGCAGTAAAGAAAACCGCGGAGAAAGCGGAAGAGGAAGCTCCGCTTCCGCTGGAACGCCCGCCGTTCGATCCAAAAACTTACGAACCGCCCTCGCTTGACCTGCTTAACGAACCGCCTGCAAACCGGCTAATCGGCCCGTCGGACGACGAGATCGCGCACGCGAAACAGCAGCTGGAGGAAACGCTCGCCAGTTTCGAGATCAAAGCCACGGTGACAGGCGCGCTGGCCGGCCCGGTGATCACCCGCTATGAACTGAAACCCGAGAAAGGGGTGAAGGTAAGCTCGATAGTGTCGCTGGAAAACGATATAGCGCTTGCCATGAAAGCGAAAGGCATCCGGATAGAGGCGCCGATCCCCGGCAAAGACGCGATCGGGCTTGAACTGCCCAACGAAAAACCGGTAATGGTCTATCTGCGGGAAATACTGGAAGACCCCGCGCTGGCCGGCTCAAGGAACAAGCTGGCCGTCGCGGTCGGGCGCCACGCCGACGGCGCGCCGGCGACTGCGAACCTGGAAAAAATGCCGCACCTTCTGGTGGCGGGCGCGACAAACAGCGGCAAAAGCATCTGCCTGCAGACGTTTATTCTGTCGCTGGTATACCGTGCCCGGCCAGACGAGGTGAAATTCCTCATGATTGACCCCAAGCGGCTGGAACTCACCTTTTATGAGGGGATACCGCATCTCTACGATCCCAAAACGCCGGCCGAACAGGCCACGGTGATAACCGACTCTAAAGAGGCGGTCGCTTCGCTCAAGGCGCTGGTGAAGGTGATGGAAACGCGCTACAAGATTCTGGAAGCGGCCAAAGTGCGCAACATGGAGTCATACAACAAATGGGCCGAAAAGAACGGCGAGCCGCATATGTTTTTCATTGTGGTCATCATAGACGAGCTGGCTGACCTGATGCTCCAGACCAAGGCCGCGGTGGAAGACTCCATCCAGCGGCTCGCCCAGATGGCGCGGGCGGTGGGAATACATCTGGTGCTGTGCACGCAGCGTCCGTCGGTTAACGTGATCACGGGGGTTATCAAGGCGAATCTGCCGTCCCGGATTGCGCTGCAGGTGACTTCACGCACCGATTCCAGAGTGATTCTGGACTCGCAAGGCGCGGAAAACCTGCTCGGCAAAGGCGATATGCTGTATCTGGCGATTGACGCGCAGAAACCGTCCCGGATGCAGGGCGCTTATGTGTCGGAAGAGGAGATCCGCGCGGTGGCGGATCATCTGCGCAAACAGGGCCGGCCCGACTACCCGGTCCAGCTCCGAAGCGAAAAGGCGGACGAGGAAGCCTTCGGCCCCGGCATGGGCATCAGCGTGGAGGATTTCAAAGCCGCGCTGAACCTGATTTTACAGCGGCGGCGCATTTCGCAGGATCTGCTCAAGGCGCACTTCGGCTCCTCGGCGCGGGCCACCAATATCCTGAGCGTGCTCGAGATTCAGGGCTTTATAAGCAAACCCGAAGGCTCCAACCGGTGGGACATCCAGTTTGACAAGATAGAACAGCAGGCAGCCAGCTTCGAGCTGACCGTCAATTCGCCCGTTTCCGCCGGGAACGGGGAATAAACCCTGAAGGGGAAACAATTATGAAAAGACATATCGGCCTGACAATACTTTCACTGCTGGCGGCGTCCGCTCACGCGGCCTCAGCCGGCACGGCAGGGCAGCCTTCACCCGCGAGCACCGCCGCAGTCACTATCGCAGCCCCGCAGCCCCGGCAACAGACGGCCGTGGCGCTCAGTTCAACCGCCGTCATAGAAAAACTGCGGGAATGGGACACGAAGCTTGAGTCTTTGTCCTGCGGGTTCACTCAAAGCGTGAAATTCGGGGATTCCGGCATGGGTTCCACTATCGAAGGGCTGGTCCGCTACCGCAAGCCCGACCTGCTGCGGGTGGAACATACCGCACCGCGCAGCCAGATTGTGGTGACCGACAAGAAAACCATCAGCGTCTATTCGCCGCAGGACCGGCAGCTTGTCAAGAGCGACTGGACGTCATGGATTTCACAGCAGTCTGCCATATTTTCCGGCGTCACAAATTTCGGCAGCTACGGGAAAATAATAGCGGACCATGGTATAAAAGTGACTACGGGTGAAACCGGAGTGGCCGTAACGCTCAGCCCGGTAAGCGGCAAACAGAGCTACACTCTCACCTTGCTGCTGGATCCGGAAATGGACTATTTTCCTTACGCCATAGAAATGAAGATCGGCACAACCGACGTAAAGACCACCCTGAAAAAAATAACAATCAACTCCGGAATACCGGACGGCGTCTTCACGCTGAACCCGCCGCAGGGCACGAAAATAATAAATTTCTGACCGGTGAAAAATGACTGAAAAACCCGATCTGCCTGTTGCCGGATCCGGCACGGAACACGCGTCTGGCCCGGCGGCGGAGCCGCATGACAGCGCTGCCCGGCAACCCGGGCAGTTGCAGCCCGCGCAGCCGGCGCAGGCGCCCCGTTCCGCCACGGCGGGCGAGCGGCTGAAAGCCCTGCGCGAGGAAAAAGGAATAAGCGCGGAGATGCTGCACCGCAGGACAAAAATACCGCTCAAAACGATTTCCGCGCTGGAAACCGACGACACCGCCTATTACGCCTCCGACCCTTATGCGCGGAGTTTTCTTGAGCAGTACTGCGAATATATCGGAGTCGAGCCGGACGAGCTGCGCTCAAGTTTCGAAAAAGCCGCGGAACCGCTGCGCCGCGCCGATCAACGTCCGCGCACAATACTCAATCCCGGTTCGCCTCTTGATGAAGAAAGCTATGTTTCCGCCGCGCAAGCCTATTTTTTCAAGACGGCCGCGGCAAGCGCCGCGGTCCTTGCGCTGCTGACTTTGTGGCTCTGGAAAAACGCGGATTATTTCGGCTGGCCGGCAAGCGGAGAAAGCGCGATCGCTTCACCCTCTTTATACGAAGCGGCTTTCATTTCCCGGCTTGAAGGGCTGGTAACCGAACGGACATGGCTGCGCGTGACAGCCGACAGAAGGACCGTTTTTGAAGGTTACGCGCCCGCGGGCGTGAAACTGGGCTGGACGGCTTCAAAAGAATTCAAGGTGGAGTCAGACAGGCCGGACAATCTCCAGTTGTCGCTTGACAACCGGAAACTGGAGCAGTTTACCAAAACTCAAACCCTCATTCCGGTCGTTTTTTCCGGCGCGGAAACGAAATAGGACACAAATTTATGATGACAATCGCCAACAGGATAACGCTGCTGCGCGCGTTTCTTACCATTCTGATGTATGCCTGCATAGTGGTGCCCGCTTCCTGGACGAGGCTGGCAGCCCTGCTTATCTTCGCGCTGGCTTCGATCACCGACTGGGTGGACGGATTTCTGGCGCGCCGCACCAACACCACCACCACGTTCGGAGCCGTGGCGGATCCGTTTGTGGACAAACTGCTTATCGGCGGAGTGTTCGTGGCGTTCGGCTCGGTGCCGGCCCTGCATGTGCCGTTATGGGCGGTATTTCTGATAATCGCCAGGGAAATGATGATTTCCACCCTGCGGGTGCTGGCCGCGCTGAACCGGGAAATGCTGGCGGCGGAACGCTCCGGCAAATTCAAAACCGCGATCCAGATGATTTCCGCCAGCCTGATACTTGTGATACTCAACATTCAGGATCTGGCGGTCAACGGCCCGCCTGACTGGCAGGCCGGTATGCAGGCGGCGGCGCATTTCACGCTGCAGTTTCCTTATCTGCTGACGATAATCGTAATGATCGTCACCTGGGCAAGCGGAATAAGCTATCTGTACAACCACTGGGATATGCTCCGCCGTTCCTGGAGCATTCCCAACAGCCGCCGGCAGCCGCAATTGCGGCGGACTGAAAACCGTCGCCAGCGCCGGCCACATCGGAACAACCGGTTCAGACCTGAAAAAAAAGACGGGATCGTGCAAAGCTCCCCTTATTTCCCGCAGGACGCGATATTGCGCGAAGCCAAAAAAAATCACCGGCCCCGCCGCCGCGGCAAACGCCCCGCCGGACAAACCGCGCAGAACACCGGCGGCGCCCGGCCCGCCGCACCCGCCGCGACGGCCGCGCAGGACTGAGAAGAACGAGAAGCCATGCCCGACAGCAACAACGCGCCCGCATTGGACGGCATCCGCAGGAACGGGCCGGTGGCGTTTGCGATACGCCTGCTGGCCAGCGGACTGTTTATAAGCCTGCTGCCCGCATGGCTGCTAAAAGGCCGGAAAAACACGGGCGCCGGGTTTATGGGCACCGTCGCGGCGGTTGCCACGGTGCCGCTTCTGCCGGAAAATCCTGCCGTTTACACGGTGTTTCTGGCGGTATTTACAGCGGGCGCGATATGGATAAGCGACCGCGCGGATTTCGGGGCCGGCCAGCCGGACGATCCGCGCATTGTAATAGACGAAATCGCAGGCTACTATTTCGCCATAGCGTTCCTGCCTAGAACAACCGCCGCGCTTTTGCTATGCTTTATATTGTTCCGGCTGTTCGATACGCTCAAGCCGTTCGGCATAAAAAAGCTGGATATGATAAAAAACGGGTTCGGCGTCGTGATTGACGATGTCGCGAGCGGAATCGCTGTAAACATATTAATGTGGATCGCCTATTTATGCGCAATACGGCTTTAAAATTTCTTGCGGTTCTGCTGGCAGGAACCGGCCTGCTCTGCGGCTCCGCCGCGCAGGCCGCCGGCACGAATTCCGAACCGCCCGTTCTGCCGCCGGCGCAGGCGCAGCCCGCCGAACCGCCAGCAATTTCCTCCGCCGTGCCGCCCGTTGGCGAAAAAACCGCGCCCCGGCCCGACGCGCCGGATCAGACGGCCCCCGCGACAGCCTCCGCCGCTCGCAAAACAGCCGCATACGATTATGACAATCCGGCCGTGCCGCTCAGCGGCATCGTGCTGATGCCCACTTCCTATCGCGGTCGCGGGCTCAACACCATCGGCCTCAGCCTTGATATCAACGCCGCCTATTACATAGGCCGGCTGTACGGGAAAAACTCGTTTGACTGGACGCTCAACAAAAAGAATTACCTTGACCGGATCGGGCAATGGATGCTCGCCGTTGACGGAAAAATGATGGTGCAGACCGAAGGCGACTGGCGGCCGGCCGTAGCCGCCGGCGTATTGGGCATGTTCACGTTCCGCGATTCCGGCTCGTCGAAGCTGGATGATCCCACGGTAAACGTGTCGGTTAAATCATCGCAGGGGGTCGGTTCGGCTTATGTCAACGCCAGCAAACGCTTTTTTTCGCACCGCCTGCTGGCCACGGCCGGTTATATGCAGGGGACTTTCGCGAATGTTTTTCCGCTGCTGAGCGAATTTCTGACCGACGAATCCATCTCGCTCAGCGGCCACCCCGGCCAGACCGCCACCTCGCCAAACATCATGTACGGCGGCATGCTGTTTATGATAACCCCGAAATATCCGATCGGCTTTGAAGTGCTTATCCCGCAGGGCGCGGCGTTAAACCCGAAACTGGTCAATTTCCATCTGGGTTCGCTGCTGAAACTGAATTTCGAAGTGTCTTATCTGGCATTCGACGGGGGCTGGGATGCGCTCGGCATGATCCAGTTCCGCTACACTTTCTTCCCGAAATAAAACTGGCTATTGCGCGCGGCAGGCCGCGCCGGATCTCCTTTTTGCCAGCTAACGCTTTTACCCCTGATACCGCGTAGACTTGCCGCGCGCAGGTTCATTTACAAAATGCCTTTTAACCGGCGGACAAGCCATTCCGCGGCCAGCAATGCCAGCACAAGCGCGCCCGCGGACCAGAGCGAACAGACCTGTTTGCGGGACAGGGTTTCTTCCGTTTTTTCGGGCGGGGGGAACCCGGCCGCCCAGTCCTTCAGTTTCATTTCGGCGGGCAGATAGGCCCGGCCGCCCGATTCGGCGGCGAGCGCGGAAATTGCGTTCAGGTCCGACACGTCGGACTCGCGCGGACGGACCGGAAAAACCGCGGTGTCAGCGCCCAGCGCCGCTCCGCCGGAAACCACCGCCGCGCGCACCGTAACGCGCCCGCGCGCAAGCTCCGGCAGCTCGGCCTGAAAAACTCCAGGCCGGATAAAGTTGAAAAACAGCGGTATTCTCCGGCCGTCCGGGTAAACCGCTTCGGCGGTGATGGCGGGAGTCGCGTCATTCAGCGGATTTCGGTCCCGGCCCAGCGCCCTGAGCGTGAACACGCCGGTTTCGCCTTCAGCCAGAGCGGACAGGTCAGCCGACAGGCTGACCGGCCTGATATCAAGACTGCCGTTAAGGTATGCCAGCGCTCCGGCCCAGAACAGGTTATAGGAGGCCGAGGCGGCCGGATTATCCGCCGCGAGCATTTTCCACCGCCAGGTAGATGACGCGCCCATAGCCATTACCCGGCCTTTTCCATACCGCCAGGCCCCGGCCATAAGATGATTTTTTCCGTCCGGCCCGACAGCCGAAAAAACCGGCTCCGCGCCTTTTTTCAGGCCCTGAAAAAGCGTAACGCCATAAACCGGCGCCAGCTGCAGCCACAGGGTTTCCGATCCGGTGGAATCGCCCGCCAGTTCCGTCACCGGATGGCGGTGCGGCCGCAACCGCATCTGCCAGTCGGCAAACGCGGCCGGCCCGGACGAAATTTCCACCGGCAGCGTTTCAAACAGGGCGGGCGGATTTGCCGCCGGCGAAAAAATATTGTCGGTGCCCATCGCCAGCAGCGCACCGCCTTTTTTCACGAATTCCGCGAGCGACAGCGCATACGCAGGCGGCAGGCCGAGCCGGTTGAAAGAAAAATTATCCAGTATGACCACATCGAACAGATCAATGTCGCTCACGAAAATCTGCTCCGCCGGAAACTGGATAAGCGACAGCTCATTCTCCACCGCCGGCACATAATTTTCCGGGTTGCGCAGAATAACGAACGTAACCAGTTCGTTGTTGGGATCGCTCTTGATATAATCGCGCAGCAGCGAATAATCATAAGACGGCCGCCCGCACAGATACATTATCCGTCTTTTTTCATGGATCACCTGCCAGTTCAGCTCGCGCAGCACGGCTTTCACGCCGGGCGCGGTTATTTTAAGCAGGACGTGCTGCGTGCCCAGCGCTTGCGCGCGCACGGTCAGGGTGGCGGCAGTCACTTCATAATCACGCGCGGGCACGAAAGAAGCCGACGCGACCGTCACTCCGGCTTCGCTCGCCGTAACATTCACCGGCCAGCCTTTGAGTCCGCGCGCGGTAACGGACACTTCCAGTTTCTGGGGCAGGTGCAGAAACGCGAATTCGGAATACTTTACCGGCCCGGCCCGCAGATCCCGGGCCGAGGGCAGCACTCCCGCCGCGATAAAATCAACGGGAACGGAAGTTTTGGCGGAACGCAGCGCGCCGCGTTCGGCGCGGCTGTTGCCGTCGGTAATCACCAGAATGCGCGCAGGCGGGGGATTGATCCGCGTCATAACGCCGCCGAGCGCGCCCGCCAGGTCTGACGCGCCGCTCTCCGGCTTGCCCGGACTGGCCGGATCCAGCGGACGCAGCCCGCGCCCGAACGCGAAAAACGACGGCTCCGAAAATTTTTGGAGCGCGGCGCGGTTCACGCGGCACCAGTCCGCCGCCTGCCCGAATTTATCCGCGCCGGACGGGCCGGACGGGCCTTTCATGTATACCGACGAATCAACCAGTACCGCAAGGCCCGGAAATTTTTCATACCGGCGCACTTTAACCAGCTCCGGACCCAGCGCAAGCAGCGCAAGCGCGCAAACCGCCGCAAGCCTGAGCGCCCTGACCGCGCGCGGCAGACGCCTGCTCCGCGCGAGCAGCCACATCGTGGCCGCCGCGGCCATAACCGCCGCAACCGCCGGCCACACCGGCGCGGTAAACACGATTCTCATTGCTCGCCCCGCTGGCGCAGGCGCTGCAGCAGAAAAGGCTGATGCACGGCGTCCTGCTTGTAGGTGCCGGTCAACGCGTACATGACAATGTTAAACGAAAGCATTTTCCCGGCCAGCCGCTGCTGCTCGCCACCGGGTGTGCAGGGGTAAAGCGGACTGCCGAACGCATCCACGGGCCATACTCCGGGCAGATCATTTTTGGAATAAAACAGCACGGTCCGGCCGCCCCAGTCCGCCCCCTCCATATAATCCGCCACGCGCCGCCGCCCCTGCGGCGACCTGATCAGGAAAAAACTGCGGTAAACCGCGTGTTCCCGCGGCAGGATTTTCAGCTACGTTTCCGGCAGCGTGTTGCGCAGGTTGCGCCTGAGCCAGCGGTCAAACGAAGAAACCGGCTGGCCCGAAGTGTCCTCTGTCCACAGCGTGCCTCCGCTGAGCAGATGCGCGCGCAGACGGCGGCTTTCCACTTCTGTCAGATCACGCGGAGCGGAGCGGCAGGCCAGAAAGATAAACGGATACTCAAACACCTTCTCATCCGACAGTTTCACAGAACGCGCGCCGGGATCCGCCCTGACGCTTGAAACCGCCGTCATGAATTTATGCAGTTCGGGGTAGGGATCGGGATAACCCGCGCATTCCGGCCCCATTTCCAGCCCGGCCCAGAAAAATGTATTGCCGTCCGCCGCGCGGGCCGCGCCAGCCGCGCAAAAAACCGCCGCGCACAATCCCAACAGCAGCCGCCTCATGCCAGCCCCGCAAGGAAAAATTCAAGCGCGAGCAGCGCCAGCGCAAAAGCCAGAACCGGACCGAACAGTTCCAGCCCGCCGGCGCGCGCGAAAAAATCGCCCGCGGGATCCTGAAACTTCAGCACCGTCCACGGCGGAGCGGGCGCGGGTTCGGTGACGCTTTCGCCCGATCCCGAATCGGGATTGACCGCGAACGCGGTGTCCGCGCCGCCGTAAGCCCTGGCGGCAACCCGGTAGATGCCCGGCTCGTCGGTATCCGGGAACTCGTAAAAACCGTTTGCCGGCCTGACCTGCCGGGCCGGGCCGGCGGCGGGCGTGTAATCAACAGGCCCGTTCAAGTCGTCCGACACCGGCAATTTAAACGGCTCGCCTATAACCGCGCCCAGGCCCCGCACGGAAATTCTCGTGTTGCCAAGCCGGGCCGCGGCGTAACCGGCCCAGACGGGAAAAACGGGGCGGAGCGCAAAATCGGTCCAGGCCGTTTCCAGGCCGGGCGTCCAGAAAAACACGCGCCCTTTCCCGGCCGTAATTTCCGCGAACGCCGGATACTCCGCCTCGCGGTACTTTATTTTCCAGCGCGCCTGCGCGCCGTCCGATAACGTGGAAAGCAGAAAACCCGAAATTTTTATATCGCCGAACTGGTAGCCGGCCCAGTCAAAATCACCGGCGGAAGCGGGCGGCACGAGCCGCGCCCGGGCTCCGCCGGCCGGCTCCGCCCGCAGCGGACGGACTGGCAGAATATCCTCCATAAACCGGAATGCCGACGGCTGGGTTTGCGGCCCCGCCACCAGCAGCAAATGCCCGCCGGCCAGAACAAACCGGCGCAGCAGTTCGGCCTGCCGCGCGGTTATTTCGGAAAAACCGGCCGCGATAACACCCTGATAATCCGACAGCGCGAGGTCCTGCAGCCGCGCCAGATCATAAAACAGGCAGGAAAAACCCGTAACGTTTTCGCCCAGCACGCTTTTGAGGAAATGGCCGCCGTGTCCGCGCAGCAGAAACTGCGGATCGGACGACAGACATAAAAGTTTCGGCGCGCGCGGCACGCGGAAAGCGAACCAGCGGGAATTATCGGCTTGCAGCGCGTCAGGCTCCATAAAAACGCGGCCCGTCAGCGTCCCGCCAGCCGCGCCGCCTGCGGGCCAGCTGGCAAAACCGGTTCCGGCCTGCCGCTCGGTGATGGCGACACGACGCAGAGCCAGACCGTTAACCTGCCCTGCGGCGGCCGCGCCGGACCGTATCCGCCCGATCCCGCCGAACTGCGCCGACAGCAGCGGAACCGTTTTAAACCCGCCGTCAAGCAGGCCTGCCCCGTTAAAGGAAACGGATGAAACCCACCTGTTGTCCAGCCCGGCGGGCAACGCCGTGCCGTAAAGCTCCACCTCTGGCGAGTAGCCGCGCACGGAAGCCGCGCCGTCTGGCCCCAACCCCTTAAACCCGCGCGCGAAACCGTCCGTCAAAACGATAACCGCCTTCTTGCCGGCTTTTTCCGCGCCCAGAAACGCGAACGCCTTTTCAAGCGCGGGCCGGTAATCGGTGACCCGCCACGACGGCGTCATTCCCGCCAGCCGGGCCGCCGCCCGGGCCGGCGGCTCCCAGGAGAGCGGACCGCCTTCCCAGCGGTCGGAAAACGCGCCCACGGCCACTTTGTCGGCAGGCCCTAACCGCGAAATGATGCTTGAACCGGCATCCTTTAAAATGGCGGACACCGGCCGCCCCGCAAACTCCGCCCGGGTGGAGTAGGACAGGTCGAGCAGAACCACCGCACTGACCGGCACGTCCCGCGCGGACTCCGCAGGCAGCCGTCCCGGCAGCCGCTCCAGCACCGGCCGCGAGAACGCCAGAATCAAAAGTCCAACCGCCAGACAGCGCAGGCCAAGCACCGCCGCCCGCAAAAACCGCCGGCCGCGCAAATTTTTCAGATAAACTTTTCTTACAAGGTACAGCCCGGGAAAATTGACTTTCAGCGCGCGTTTCAGAACCAGATAATAAATTGCAAGCGGCAGCAGCGCAAGCGGCAGGAAATACAGAAGATGCGGCGCAAGAAACCTCATCGTCTACCGCCGCGCAAACATGGCCGCGATCCGTTCCAGCACCGACACCACCGGCGCGTCAGTGGAACAGGGCAGGCAGCCGATCCCCGTGCGGTTGAGCGTAACACGGCAGAACTCGCTCCAGCGCGCGAATTCGCGCTCGTATTCGCCGGAAAAAACCGCCGGATCAAAATCCAGGCGGCTGTTATCCTCCATATCCCGCAGTTCGGTGCGGCCGCTCCAGTGCAAACGCCGTTCGGCCGGATCGGACAGATGCAGCACCGTAGCCGAATTGCGCGGCGTTTTAAGCGCGAGCGCGGCGCGCAGCGCGGCATCGTTTTCTTCGAGCAGATCGGTCAGCAGAACCGCCGCGCAGCCGCGGCCTCCGCCGGACAGAAAATCGGAAATCGCGCGGCGCATATCGCCTTTGCCGGACGGGCTGGCACAGCCCAGCGCGCCGTCAAATTCCTCCAGCGACGAAAGCGTGTTGCCCGGACGGGTTTTAAGCGATATCCGGTCCTTGAGCACGCAGACGCCGCAGGAATCGCCCTGCAGAATAAACAGGGCCGACAGCGCCATCGCCAGCCGGCAAGCGTATTCCCATTTGGTGTAAAGCGCAAGCGGCGAGCGGAAATCCATCGAGGCCGAACCGTCCACCAGCAGGCAGATCTTGAGGTTCTTCTCCTCCTGGAACTGCTTGACGTACATCCGGTCGGTGCGGGCGAACACTTTCCAGTCAAGAAACCGTACGCTGTCGCCGCGCGAATACTGGCGGTGCTGGACGAACTCCTGCCCGAACCCGATCTCCGCGCTTTTATGTGGTCCGGCCATGCCCTGCACCGAATCCAGCCCTATCCGCACACGCCCCAGTTTCTGGATACGGGCGATGGCGGCGTTATCAATATATTTCATTTACGCCTGCCCGCCGTTCCGGGCTTTGCCGCACTGCCGGTTTTGGCGGGCTTTGCGGATTTAACGGACTTGCCGGATTTCGCGGAAGCCGCCTTGCCGCCGGTTCCGTTCTGTTTTTGTTTCGCGCCGGGCTTTACGGACGCGAGCAGCCGCGCGTATTTCGCTTCGCCGTTTGAAATCCGAAGTGCGTTTTCAAACGCGGCCGCGGCTTTGTCCGCCGCGCCCGCTTTCAGTTCCAGCCTGCCCAGCAGCGCGTAAGCGTCGGGATAACCGGGGCCCCATTCTATCGCGCTGCTCACGTCGCGGCGTGCGGCTTTGAAATTTGACAGGCCATATTCGATTTCCGCTTTTCGTAAAAGCAGGAAAGCGTCTTCGCTGTTTCTGGACAGCGCGGCATCAATATCGGCAAGCGCTTCTTTGGGCTTTCCCAGCCCCGCGCGCGCCAGTCCGCGCAGGGCATAGGCGTCATGCGTGTCGGCGCCGGCCGCAATGGCAGATTCGGCGGCTGCCAGCTGGGCGGCATAATCGCGCTTTAACGAATAGATCGTGGCGGACCATTGAAACGCCAGCGCGGCGGCTTTTTTATCCTGCGCCGCCCGCCCGAAATCCGCCAGCGCGCGAGTAAAGTTGGCGGTGCGGAAATGCGCCAGTCCGCGGTTTAAAAAAAGCTCGCCGCTATGCGGGTAATACCTGGCCAGCCGGTCGTACACTTTAAACGCGCCGGCGTAATTCTGGCGCAGCAGATAATTGTCGGCGCGCGCCATCGCCGCGGCAAAATCGGGACGGCGGACAGGCCGCATCTGTATAAGCCCAAAAACCGCAACCCCGCCGGTAACCAGCGCAAGGCCCGAAAAAAACATCATTTTCTGAAGGGAATCCAACTGTTTCATAACGCCTCCGCCACCAGCCGGCTGATAATCTCGTCCGGGCGGATCCCGTCCGCCTCGGCCTGAAACCCCGTGATGATGCGGTGCCGCAAAACCGGCGCCGCCACATAACGCAGATCGTCGGCCGAAACCGCGAACCGGCCTTCCAGCAGGCACCGCGCCCTGGCCGCCAGCACCAGCGCCTGGGAAGCGCGCGGCCCCGCGCCCCACGTCACCCATTTCGACACATAATCAGGCGCATCGCCGTCCGGGCGCGACGAGCGCGCCATTTTAACCGCCGCTTCTATAATTTCCCGCGGCACCGGCACGGCGCGCACCAGCTCCTGAAGCTCCGTCATCTCGCGCTGGTCCAGCACTTTATGCGCGGAAGCGGCGGCAGGCGCGGCGGACGAGGCGATCAGCTCTTCCTCCTGCCGGGACGGGTAGCCCACGTTGATCTGCATCAGAAACCGGTCCAGCTGGGCTTCCGGCAGGGGATAAGTGCCTTCCTGCTCGATCGGGTTCTGGGTCGCCAGCACGAAAAACGGCGGCGCGAGTTTGCGCGTAACCCCTCCGAAAGTGACTTCCTTTTCCTGCATCGCCTGCAGCAGGGCTGCCTGGGTCTTGGGCGGAGTGCGGTTGATTTCGTCGGCAAGCAGCAGATTCGCGAACACGGGCCCTTCGATATAGCGGGCCTCGCGCTTGCCGGTTTCATGATCCTGCTCGATAATGTCATATCCGGTTATATCGGACGGCATGAGATCCGGCGTGAACTGGATGCGGCTGAATTTCAGGTCCAGAATTTCCGCGAGCGTGGACACCATAAGGGTTTTTGCCAGACCCGGCACGCCGACGAGCAAAGCGTGCCCGCCGGAAAACAGGGTAATCAGAATCTGACTGGCGGTTTCCGTCTGGCCTACGACGGTGCGCCCGAGCTGCTCGAAAATCAGAGCGCGCGCGTCGCGCAGTTTGCCGGCCAGTTTCAAATCATGCTGTTGCGCCATAGTTTCCCCGTGCGGATTAATGAGAACATTATAGGATTTTGACTCTCCGCAGCACAACTTTATTTGAAACGCCGCGCGCCGGATATTCCGGCGCGCGGCGTCTAAAATGGCAGGGCTGCCTATTTTGGGGGGTAGGTGAGGGAGGCAGCCCTGGTAAACAGATCTTAACATAAAACCTTTTTTTTGTAAATAGCGATTTATTCGCGCTATTGAGGCTGCCGCAGGAGCCGTCCTGGCGTTCTGTAAACGCGCTGTAAATTAAAAATCCATATATTGATTCGCCGCTCTGCCGCGGCAGCGGCATAAATGTTATAATTTCGTATCCGACTGACGGGAGGCTCAATGCACACGGGCTGGAAAGAACTTATCATGGCGGGCGGGCCGGTACTGGCGTTGCTGGCGCTGCTGTCAATTTACTCGCTGGGAATAATATTCGAACGTTTTGCCCATTACCGCAAGGCGCTGGCGAACGCGGACGAATTCATAAAGGAAATCAAACGGCTTGTGCGTGCCGGCCAGAAAAACAAGGCCCGCGAAACATGCGAGGGCGATAAAACTCCCGCCGCAAAAATTCTCACCCGCGCGCTGCACGCGCAGGGCGGCCCTGTCGAGAAACGCGAATACATCCTGTCCGCCATAGACTGGCAGGTTACCCGGCTTCAGCAAAAACTGCCGATACTGGCCACGATCGGGAGCACCACTCCGTTTATCGGGCTGTTCGGGACGGTGCTGGGCGTAATGAAGGCGTTTAAGGATCTGTCGGCCTATTCCGGGGCGGGCGCGTCGGTCGTGGCGGCCGGCATAGCGGAAGCGCTTGTCAACACCGCGGCAGGACTGTTTGTGGCCATTCCCGCCATATTCGCCTACAATTATTTTACCAGCCGGACAAACCGGTTTTCCAAAGAGATGGAATACGCGTCAGAAGAAATACTCAATCTGATGCTGCAGCACGATGATGCCGGGAACGAACCGCTCCCGGTTTCCGCGTCGGGCCGGATCATGCGCCCCGCGCCGCCGGAGCCGCTGCCCGGCGGGCCTGAACCGCGCCGCGCCGCGCCCGTCGCGCCGACCGTGCGCAACGCGGGCCTATAAAAGGAGCACTCCTGATGCGCTGCAACCGTGAACGCCGGGAACTGATGGCGGAAATGAACATGATTCCGCTGATAGACATTTCGCTTATCCTGCTGATAATTTTCATGGTGCTTACGCCCGCGCTGGTGCAGTCGCAGATAACGGTGCAGCTGCCGCAATCCTCGACGGGCGCGAAAGAATCCGCGGACGACAGCGTCATCACCGTTGAAATCCAGAAAGACGGGCGCGTGAGCGTGCTGGGCAAGCGGATCCGCGTTGCGCAGCTGGAGGAGGAGCTTATCCTCAGGCTGGCCCGTTCCAGCCGCAAAACGGTGCTGGTGCAGGCTGACAAATCGGTGCCGGTGGACATGGTGGTGCGGGTATTTGATACCGCGCGCAAACTCGGCGCGGCTAGACTCGGCATCAGCGTAGAGGACAGGATCAGGCAGAACTGATGGAAATGCGCCGTTACTATCTGTATTCCGGCATGGCCCACGCGGGACTGCTTCTGGCGGCGCTGCTGCTGGTAAAGCCCGCCGCGCCACGGCAGATTTTTCCTTCCTATACCGTGGATTTCATAGGCGGCACGGAAGCCGCCCCGGTAAGCGATTCAAAACCCGCCGGGCCCGAACCGGCGGCGCCGGCGCCTAAAACCGAACCCGCCAGGAAAACCAGGCCGGCGAAACCGGTCAGCGAAAAATTCCGCGCGCCGAAAGACAAAGCAAAAGTTCTGAAAGAGGATCCGCCCGCGGCCAGTGAGCCGGAAAAACTGACCGCGCCCAGCGTGCTCGAAGAGGAACCTGCCGAAAGCCCGTCCGCGCCGCAAAACGCCGCCGCGCAGGGAGACGCTGCTCCGACCGGGATTTCGGCGCAGTTTCCGAACTTTCCCTATCCCTGGTACATAACGCAGGTGCGGCTGGCTTTATGGAATGAGTGGTCGTCTCGGATGCCGCGCAGCGGAAACATTTCCTGCGTGATCGCGTTTTTCGTCAGGCGGGACGGAACCGTACGCAAAATTGACGTTGAAAAAAGCTCCGGCAACAAGCTGTTCAATCTGGCGGCGCTGACCAGTGTGGAGAACTCCGCGCCGCTGCCGCCGCTGCCGGCCAGCTACAAAGAACAGGAACTGGCGGTTCATGTGGAATTTAAAATAGCGCAGTAAGCCGCCGGAAACAGCGGCAACGGATGAGCATGATAAAACGTCTGGCCATAAACCTGCTGGTGCATTTCGCTTTCGTAGTCTGTTATCCGTACCTCGGGCCGCATGGCCTGCTGTATGCAGCGCTGTCATTCACGCTGTGGAGCCTGTTCATCATGCTGGGCGGGCTGGTGCTTAACATGCTGAGGTTTTTGCTCGGCCCGCTGAAATTCCTGGAAAACATACTGCTGTTCGCCGTTATCGGGCTCGCGCTGGCGTATGTGATGCCGCAGGCCGACGGCGTGCGCGTGATAACCAAACTCAAAAACCGGCAGCTGCCCACCGGAAAGGACATCAAACACGGGCTCACCGCTTTCGGACTGGACAGGGCCGGCAAACGCACCGCCGAGGCCGTCACCGCCGAAACCCGCAAGGCGGTGAACGCGCTGGACAAACGCGCCGCGCCGGTGGCCGCCATTGCTGCGGAAAAAATAGCGAAAGCGGCGAAAAAAGTGGAAAAAAAAGCGGATGAAATTTCCGAAAAAGCAAAAAAATCCGCAAAACAGGCGACCGCAGACGAACCTGCATCCTCCGGCGGAAAATGAAAACAATACTGATCACCGGCGCGACCGGCTTTCTGGGCCGTAACATTATCGCCAGATTAAGCGGCCGGCCGGATATTAAACTGCGGCTGGGCACGCGCCGCCCCCGGCCAGCCGGCCAGCCGGGCGTGGAATACGTCAAAACCGATTATGACGACCCGCAGACCCTGCTCGCCGCGACCGCCGGGGCCGACGCGGTGCTCCACCTCGCCGCGGCGGTGGCGGCCACCAGTTATGAAGAATTCGAGAAAGCCAACGTCCAGCCCACCCGCGCGCTGGTATCGGCGTGCGCGCGGCAGGAATGTTCGGTAAAGACGTTTGTGCTGGCGTCGAGCCTGGCGGCGGCGGGCGCGTCGCCCGACGCGGCCTCGCCCCGGACCGAAACCCAGCCGGAAGCTCCTGTTTCCGATTACGGGCGCACCAAACTCGCCGCCGAACGCGAACTGGCGAACCTGCCGGATCGGGTCAGGCGCGTAATTCTGCGGCCGGCTGTAGTGTACGGCAAGAATGACGCCGGGATAGACACCCTAGCCGCCTGGGTGCGCCGTGGCCTGATGTTAAGCGCGGGACCGGCCGACACGAAATTCAGTTTCATCTTTGTGGAAGACGCGGCGGACTGCTTCATCACCGCGCTCGACAACGCTGACAGACTGAACGGCGGAAAATTTTTCATCTGCGAACCGCGCGCCTATTCGTGGGAATATTTTATCAGCACGATGGCGATCGCCATGCATAAGCCCACCCCGATTATAGCGACTTTGCCGCCGGCTGTAGTCAAATTTGCGGGCAACGTCTACGGAAAACTGGCGGCCCTTACCGGCGCCAAACCGGTATTCAACGCCGACAAAGCCCGCGAAGCCGGCGCCGGCAACTGGACCGCTTCACCCGCCGCGTGGATGAATGCATCGGGCAAAACCGGCTGGGTTACGCTTGCCGACGGCCTGCGCAAAACATTTTCCTGACAAATCCAGTTTCCGCTGTCGCCGCGCCGGTCAGGCGGGTGCTGTTTTGCCGTGCCGCCGCATAACCCTGCCGGGTTGCGGAAATAACCAAATTTTGATAGAATATGCAAGTGGGAAACGGCAATTTCACGCAGGCAACCGAACACACAGATTCCCAGCCGCTCCGCAGGTTCGCGGAAGTTGCTCGGCGCATTGCCGCCGCATGCGAACGCGGAGGCAGGGAACCCGGCACCGTTTCCGTTATGGCGGTAACAAAATACGCCAGCCCGGCCGCCGTAGCGGATCTGATTAACAACGGCCTCATTTCATGTATTGGAGAGAATAAAGCGCAGGACGCCGTCAAAAGGTGGGCCGGGCCGCCGCTTGCCCAATACCGGAATCTGGTCAAACGCCACTTTATAGGGCACCTGCAAAGCAACAAGGCGGGCAGGGCGGTTGAATTCGCGGACAGCATAGACTCCATTGACAGCCTGCATCTGGCGCAGGCCGTGGCGCGCAAGGCGCAGGAAGCGGGGCTGGTCATGCCGGTTCTGATGCAGGTAAAACTGACCGCGCTCGGCACGCAGGGCGGCCTGAACGAGCGCGAAGCCCGCGCGCTGGCGGAAACCGCGGCCAAACTGCCGGGCCTGAAAGTAAACGGCTATATGGCGATCGCGCCAGTGGCGGAAAACCCGGAGGCACTGCGCCCGTATTTCCGCCACATGAAACAGATTTTTGACGCGGATTTTCCGGCGGGCGGGGTTTTATCGCTGGGCATGAGCGGGGATTTTGAAGTGGCGGTGGAGGAAGGTTCCACGCTGCCGCGCATAGGAAGCGCTATTTTCGACTGAACGCCGGCTGACGCACGGCGCACTCCCGGGAGGAAAGAGATGATCGTAAAAGTAAGAATCATACCCAAATCACCCGATAACGAAGTAGTCAGCAGAATAGGCAGCGTGCTGCGAGTAAAAGTCGTGTCGCCGGAACTGGACGATGAGGCGAACAACACGCTCCGTGGCTTTCTGGCGGATTTTTTTGACGTGACGGCCGGCGCAGTAAACATCATCCGCGGCGCAAAGGGCCGCGAAAAAACCGTTGAAATAAGCGGCAAAAGCGAAGAAGCGCTCCGCAAAGTGATGGATTCCATTCCGTAACCGGAAATGATACAGAAACTTGTCTGGCGGCATTCCCGTCTTGACATTCTCGATCAGCGTTTCTTGCCCGCGAAAACCGTTTTTGTGCGGGCGGCAACGCCGGACCAAACCGCAAAAGCTATCAAAGACATGGTTACGCGGGGCGCGCCGCTTATCGGCTGCGTCGCCGCGTACGGTTACGCGCTGGCGCTGCGGGCGAAAACCCCGCCCGACTGGGCGCGCGCGCGGCACACGCTTGACGCCGCCGCCAGCACTCTGAAAGCCGCGCGTCCGACGGCAGTGGCTTTAGCCTACGCGGTTGACCGGCTGCACGGCAAAGCGCTGGACTACATGGCGGCGCACAGCGACTTCACGAACCGGTCGCTCGCCGGACTGACCGAACTGCTCGACCAGGAGGCGCAGGCCGTTTTTGACGAAGACGTGCGGGCCAATGAACGGCTGTCGGCAACTGGCGCGAAACTGCTGAAAAAACGTTCCACGGTAATCACGGTCTGTAACGCGGGCACGCTGGCAACCGCGGGAATAGGCACGGCGCTGGGCGTCATATACAAAGCTTTTGAGCAGGGCAAAATCGAACGGGTGTACTCGCTCGAAACGCGGCCCTATCTTCAGGGCGCGCGCCTTACCATGTACGAGCTGATGCATAACAAGGTGCCCGCCAGCCTCATCACCGACAATATGGCGGCTCATATCATGGCTACCAGCGAAATAAGCGCGGTGATCGCCGGGGCCGACAGGATTGCCTCTAACGGCGACACGGCCAACAAAATCGGCACCTACATGCTAGCGGTATTGGCCAGATACCACAAAATTCCGTTTTACATAGCCGCACCGGTCCCGACAATAGACCCGGCTATGAAAACCGGCGCGGATATCCCCATAGAAGAACGCGCCTCCTGCGAAGTATGCCGGTTCAATGGCCTGCGGATCGCGCCGGAAGGCGCGCAGGCCCGGCATCCGGCTTTCGACGTGACACCCGCCCGGCTCATCACCGCCATAATAACCGAAAACGGGCTGATCTCGCCGGTCAACCGCAAAAACACCATGAAGGCGTATAATAAAGGCGTGGCGCTGTAATTCCTGAAATAACGATGAAAATTCAACATAATCGCACACAAAGCAGTACCGGGCACAGCGTTGTTCTGATAACGGTGCCCGACACCGCCACCGCCGACACCATCGCCTCTCGCCTGCTGGAGCGGAAACTGGCGGCCTGCGTGCACATCCTTCCGGCCATAAAATCGCGTTACTGGTGGGAGGGGAAACAGGAAACAGCCTCCGAAATTCTGTTAACGGTCAAAACGGAAACCGCGCTGGTGCCACTGCTGATCCGCGCTGTCAGGGAAATACATCCTTATAAAGTGCCGGAAATAATCGCGCTCCCCGTCACGCACGGCAATCCGGCTTATCTGGCATGGATAACGGATTGCTGCCGGCGCGACCCGCGCGCATGAAAAGACTCTATGGAAAAACTCATACTTGCTTCCCAATCGCCGCGCCGCCGCGACCTGCTTGCGCAGGCGAGGATCCCTTTTGAAACAGTTGCGCCGGACGTGCCGGAAGACACAGTCCTTACCAGGCCCTCCGCCATCGTAAAGGAACTGGCGTTGCGAAAAGCGCTCGCAATCGCCGGCCGTTATCCCGGCCGGACAGTGCTGGGCGCCGACACCATTGTATACTGCAAAGGCCGGATTCTGGGCAAACCGGCGGACGAAGCCGACGCGCTGGAACTGCTGCGTCTTGAAAACGACTCCTGGCAGACCGTATACACCGGAGTGGCTCTGGTGCTGAAAAACCAAAACGTGAAACTGTGCGGCTATGAAATTTCCCGCTGCCGCGCGCGGCGGCTTACGGAACCGCAGCTCCGGGAGCTGGCAGCCAAGCATCTCGACAAGGCCGGCGGCTACGCCGTGCAGGACAACGACGACACGCTTATAAAAAAAATCGTCGGTCCGTTCGACAATGTGGTGGGCCTGCCGGTCGGACTGGTGCGGGAAATGCTGCACAAGGCGGGTCTTGTTGCATGAAAAAGGCGTTGTGGCTTTGCACGCTGGCGGCCTTTTTTTGCGCGGCCGGTTCGGTTAGCGCGGCCGGCGCGGCGAACGCGCGCAAAAAAAACTCCGCGCAAACGAACGCGCAGGCCGGCTATCTCGCTTCGCTCATCGGTGTCGTTGACACGGCAAAAACACGGCTGGAGCAGGCGCAGCGGGACGAAAGCGCGTTCTACCGCCGCCTGGGCTGGGACAACGGCCGTGTGCGCGGCCTGATTGACCTCAATACCTTCCTGCCCTGCCTTGAAAAACGCCGCGCGCTGGCCAAATATTACGGCGACAGCGCCGCCTCAGCCCGCGGCGCCCCGGTGCCCGCGAAACACACCGCTTCGCACAGAAAATTCATAACCTATCTGGCCGCCAGGGAAGCCGCGGAAACCGGCAAGCTGGCCCGGATAGACCAGCTGCTCGCCGATTGGAAGAACTCGCTGGAGCAGGACGAAAAAACCGCCGTCTTTCCCGCGGACAAAATCCACCAGACCTTCAACTTCTGGCCCGCCGACCATGAGGCCGACACCCTGCGCCGCGACTGGGCCGCCGCTTTTAACCGCGAATACAACAAAAAAAGAATTAACCGGGCACCAGCCGAGTTGTAAAACTGCGCGCGCTTTATTATACTTTCATTATTAAAGTCCATATTCTGTCACTGGGGCGGGAAACCATGATTCAAAAAGACATTATTATCATCGGCGCGGGCCCGGCCGGCTGCACCGCCGCGATTTACGCGTCACGTTCCGGGTTCGACTGCGCGCTGATAGGCGGCTCGGTGCCCGGCGGACAGCTTTTATATACCAACAGCATCGAGAATTTCCCCGGCGCGACCGGCGCGCCAAGCGGGTTCGAACTGATAGACCGGATACACAAGCAAACCGCGCAACTGGGCATCGAAATCATACGCGACAACGCCGACCGCCTTGAACTGGACAAACCGCCTTATGTGGCGACACTGGCCGGCGGCCAACAGTATTGCGCCCCGATAGTCATAGTAGCCACAGGCGCGAACGCGCGCTGGCTGGGGCTGGCCTCGGAAGAGAAATTCCGCGGGCACGGAGTTTCCAGCTGCGCCACCTGCGACGGCTTTTTCCAGAAAGGCCGGGATGTGTGCGTGATCGGCGGCGGAAACACCGCTCTGGAGGACGCGATTTTCCTGACAAAATTTGTAAACAAAGTCTATCTCGTCCACCGGCGCTACGAGTTCCGCGCGGACGAGATTCTGGTGGCTGCGGCCAAAGCGAACCCGAAAATCGAGCTGGCGCTCGACAGCGTGCCGGTCGAATTTACCGGCGCAGACGCGCTTGACGGCCTGAAAGTCAAAAACATCAAAACCGGCGCGGAACGCACGCTTGCCTGCAGCGGCGCGTTTGTGGCGATCGGCACGATTCCCAATATAAACCTTGTGAAAGGCCAGCTGGAACTGGACACCGAAAACTATATCCGGGCCGACGCGCACTGCCGCACCTCCAAAGACGGGGTTTTCGCGGCTGGCGACGTGATGGACCCGTACTACCGGCAGGCTGTGATCGCCGCGGCAAGCGGCGCGCGCGCGGCTATCGCGGCGGGCCATTATTTACAGAATCTGGCCTCCCGCTGCCCCGCAAAACAGCCTTAAACCCGGCACGCTTGTCTTGTAAAAAGGCACGCCCCGCTGAATTCAACGCGGGGCGTGCTCAAAAAAAGAATCCGGCAAATTATCCGGCAAGCCGATGGCCCAGTTCGATGCTTAACCGCGAGAAATCGCGCCAGCGCGCCAGCGCCGATTCCACTTCCTGCGGGCCCAGTTCCGGCATAAAAACCCGGTCAGTCGCAAGCCCGGCCCATCCGGCCGGCTCCAGCCCGCCGTCCCGCGCGAGCAGATATGCCGTGCCAAACGACGTTATTTCCTTAACCGCCGCGCGCTCCAGCGGGAACCCGAAGATCGCGCTTTGATAAGAAAGCAGGTAATCGCAGTCGGACAGCCCGCCCGAAGCGCGCCCGCTGTTAATAACGACTCCGCTCTTGCGCATAAGCAGCACGTTGTCGGCTATGCAGTGCGCTATTCCGTCAAGCGCGCCGCGCACTATATCGGCCGTCGTGGTGGTGGGCAAAATGCCGGTGATGACGGGCGAAACGTCGAAATCCCAGTACGGCGAGCCGAGCCCGCCCAGCGCGGGCAGAAACATGACCGGATTGACAGACTGGCGGCACAATTTTTCACAATCGTCGTAATTAAACGGAACCCCGACGCTTTTAAGCCAGTCAAGCGCGGAACCGGCCGAATTTACGCTGGCTTCCAGCAGATAGGAAATTTCATCGCCGTTCTGGCACGCGATCGAAGTAAGCAGGCCGCGCACATCCGCGGCGTCCGCGCCAGTATTAGCCAGGAAAAACGCGCCCGTGCCGTAATTAACGGCGGATTGGCCCGCGCCGACCACACCCATGCCGATCGCCGCAGACTGCTGGTCGCCGATCGAAACCCGGATCGGAATACCCGTATCGGCGCACAGTCCATAATCACCCACCGACGGGCGCACTTCCGGCAGGGCGGACGCGTATACGCCGAACTCGCTGATCAGCCTGTCATCCCAGCGCAGGTTATGGATGTCGTATATGAGCATGCGCTGGGCGTGTGTCGGATCGCAGGCGAACACTTTTCCGCAAGTAAGCCGCCAGACGACATAGGCGTTAAGCGGCCCCGCGCACAGCCGCCCGGCGCGGGCGGCACGGCGCACTTCCAGCAGGTTTTCAATAGCCCAGGCGATTTTGGGAGCGGCGTAATACTGCGTTTTATAAAGCCCTGTAATGGCGTGCACCTCGTCCTGCGTGGCGGACACGGTGTCGAGCATCATGGAGGCGCGCCCGTCCTGCCAGCTCAAGAACGGAGCGAGGATCTCGCCGCTCGCGCGATCCCACAGCGCGACAGTGGAGCGCTGCCCGGTGACGCCAAGCGACACCGGCGACCAGCCGGCCGGCCGGATTTCGTCAAGCAGGCTGTGATAGGCGCCCAGCGCGGAGTCGCCAAAAAACGCGCCGTCATACTCCGCCAGGCCGGGCCGGGGGAATTCCGCCCGGATCGGACGCCGGACAACGGCCACCGTCCCGCCGTCGGCTGAAAACGCCATCGCGCGCACGCTGGAACTGCCCAGATCCAGAACGATAAAACAGTCTTTCATCAGTCGTCAATGCCGGAGCAGTCGAGATGCGACTGCCGGTTATACCGGCCCAGTTTTTTCAGGGCGGCCCGGGCGTCCTCGTCCACGGCTTCGTCCGCCAGCAGTTTTTCCACGGTAGTCTGGGTAGGCACGAGCACCTTTTTAAGCAGGCCGGTTTCCTTTAAAAATTCAATCACTTTCTGCCGGTCTGGAAACGACCAGTTCCCGCAGGTTTTAAGCCGCACCTTGTATTTGCGCCCGAAATGCTGGACATATTCCTTGTCGTTCATCAGCGCGATTATTTCGGTGCGCAGTGCGTCCAGATCGCGGCCCAGCTCCTCGTGGCGGGCGAAAAGTTCGCCGTAGCGGTCCACCTTGTCGGTCAGCGGATCGGATGGGAACGCCGGCTCGGCTTTCGCCGGCGCCGCTTGCGCGGGCGCGGCGGAGGGGGAAACGGCAGGCGCGGCGCAGCCGGGCCGAGCCGGGCCCGCCGGCTCGGCCAGCCGGCCGGACGCGAACACCGGGCACAGATTTTTATAATCGCAGAACCGGCAGGCTTTTTCGCCGGGCGTCGGTTCGAATTTCTCCGCGCGGATATTGTCCGCCACGGCAAGCACTTCTTTCCAGAACGCTTCGATTTCGAAAACGGACGCCGGATCGAAAACATTTTCCTTGAGGTTTTCAAGCTGGTAAAAACTCATCCGCGCGACCTTGATCGCGCCGGAGTAGCCGGTTTTGGCGGCCACCAGATTTTTGACGTCCGGCGACGTTTCTATGACCTTCTGGTACATATTGAGCTGGGCGGGCTCTTTCACGACCGTCTTGCCGGTTTTATAATCAACTACGGACAGCTGCCCGTCACCCAGATAATCAATGCGGTCCACCACGGAAATCACGTTAAGCCCGTCAATCGGGAGCTTGACGAACATTTCCACCGAAACCGGCACCGCAAGCGTGGCCTTGTGTTTTTCGTAATAGCCGGTGAGGAGTTTTATGCCGTGCAGGAAATCGTCATGCTCCCTGGAAATGTCGGAATAGCCTTTTTCCTCAGGAGTTTTGGTGTGCCAGTCGCGCTCGAAGACGCGCAGCACCTCGTCGAGCGACGGGAAAGGCGGCGCATCCACCCGGTACAGAAATTCCAGCGAGGCGTGTATGCTGTGCCCGAATGAAAAATAGGTTTTGGGTTTTTCCGGTATTTTGTGAATATAGCGGAATTTATATTTCTGCGGACATTCCTTATAGAGATTCATCCGCGAATACGAGAAATCGAGCAGTTTTGTTCGTGCCATTAGTACAACCTCTAATCAGATTATATATTTTATACTATTTTGCGAATATGCGAAGCGTTTTTTGACAATACACCCCGCGCGACGGTATAATATAGGTACGGTTTGCGTTTTTTCAAGCCGCAATGCCCCCATAGCTCAATGGATAGAGCACCTGCCTTCTAAGCAGGGGATAGAAGTTCGATCCTTCTTGGGGGTATTTTCATACCCCCGAAAAAGCAGACCAACTGCTTGGTCTGCGTGAAGGATCGAAAGGCGGAGCGATGTCGCGCCATGCGCGACCGCGAGCCGGGGGCGCGGCCGGGGCCGAGTGCATATGAGGCCGGGAGCCGTGCCCGATCCGACTTGGCCTGGGGGTATTTTCATACCCCCGAAAAAGCAGACCAACTGCTTGGTCTGCGTGAAGGATCGAAAGGCGGAGCGATGTCGCGCCATGCGCGACCGCGAGCCGGGGGCGCGGCCGGGGCCGAGTGCATATGAGGCCGGGAGCCGTGCCCGATCCGACTTTCCATTGACCCGCCCCGTCCAATAACCTAATATTATGCGGTATGCCGGATAACGAAACCGACCTGATAGCCCGCGCCCGGCTGGGCGACAATGCCGCGTTTGAAACCCTCGCCCTGCAATACCGGGACAGGCTTTTCGGCATCGCGGCAAACGTGTGCGCGGCAATGCCGTCCGAAACCGAGGATGTGGCGCAGGAAGCCATGCTCTCGGCGTTTACGCATATAAAGACATTCAAGGCCAACTCGGCGTTCAGCACCTGGCTGTACCGGATCGCCGCGAACAAATGTTTCGACCGGATACGCCGCGCGAAAATCCGCGGCTGGACGGAACTGCCGGAAGATAACCAGAAAGGCCATCCGGCCGGTGCGTCGGCAAACGAGGACGCGATTAAAAACGAGCTGTCCCGCGCGGTCAACGCCGCGTTATCGGCCTTGCCGCTGGACTACCGGCTCGCCGTAACGTTATGCGATATTGAGGGTCTGCCCAACGCGGAAGCGGCCGCGCGCCTTAACATTACGCTCGCCGCGCTTAAAGCGCGCCTGCACCGGGGCCGAGCACTGTTGAAAGAACAGCTCAGGAACTCCGCGTAAAAAATACCCGCGGATCCTTTTTGCCCGCTTCCGCGTCTAATGAGTGAAGGCAAGAAACGAGGAGGCGCGTCATGGAACACCTTACAGCGCAGTCATTTAAAACCAAAGTATTCGATTACCAGGCCAGCAGCGAATGGAAATTCTCGGGAGAGCGGCCCTGCATAGTGGATTTTTACGCAGAATGGTGCGGGCCGTGCAAAATGCTTTCGCCGGTGCTTGCCGAAGTGGCTGAGGAATACGCCGGAAAAGTTGACGTTTACAAAGTGAACACGGACGAGGAGCAGGAGCTCTCCGCCGCGTTCGGAATCCAGAGCATTCCCACCCTGCTGTTCGTGCCGCAGACGGGCAAACCCGCCGTCGTGCAGGGCGCTTTGCCCAAGGCCGGAGTAAAGGAAGCCATTGAAAAAGTGCTGGGCGTCAAACAAGGAGCCGACAATGCCGGATAAAAAAGCGTATATTGACGAAAAACTGTGCGACGGCTCGCCTTTCTGCGCCGTGCGCCGGGCCTGCCCCGCAGGAGCGGTGACCCAGAAAAACGGCGTATTGGGCGGAACCGCTGTCGTGGATCCCGCCAAATGCATCGGCTGCGGGAAATGCGCAGCAGTCTGCCCGCACAAAGCCGTGCGGCTGAACTGAAAGCAATAATAATCCCCGTAAATGAACGCGAAACCGCCCTGGCAGGCGGTTTCGCGTTTTTATTGTTTCAGGATATTGCCATTACGGGCTTATGTGTCTATAATGCAGGTGTACTTTTCAAGGAGAAAAGAAAATGGAAAAACCCACTAAAAAACCAAATTGTCCCAATTTTTCGTCCGGCCCTTGCGCCAAGCGCCCCGGCTGGACCGTGGAAGCCCTTAAAAACGCGCTGGTCGGCCGCTCGCACCGCTCCAAACCCGGGAAAGCCCGCCTCAACGAAGTTTCCGAACGTATGAAAAGAGTGCTCGGCCTGCCGAAGGATTACAGGATAGGGATAGTCGCCGGCTCCGACACTGGCGCGGTCGAACTCGCCATGTGGACGATGCTCGGCTCCCGCCCGGTGGACATGTTCGGCTGGGAATCGTTCAGCAAAGGCTGGATTACCGACGCGGTGAAACAGCTCAAACTCAAGGACGTGAACGAATATAAAGCCGATTACGGCAAGCTCGCCGACCTTTCAAAAGCCAACCCGAAACACGTTATAGATCG
>JAQVSV010000015.1 GCA_028700325.1 Elusimicrobiaceae bacterium
GTCGTCCTTGATGATTACCTCTATGGTTGTCGCGCCGCCCGCCAGAATTTCGTCCACCGAGTTATCCACCACCTCATACACCAGATGGTGAAAACCCATAGAACCCGTGGAGCCGATATACATTGCGGGCCGTTTTCTTACCGCTTCCAGACCTTCCAGCACCTGAATCTTGGAAGAATCGTAGTTTTTGCGAAGTTCCTCTTTATTGTCGGTTGTCATCTTTAGAACCGCTCCTTGATCAAACTTTCTTTATGGCCCTTATCCAGGGGCTGTCAAAATATTTATTCAGATTTTTAACCATCAGGGCCGACCGCATTGACAGTTCCTGCGCGGCCGCCGCCGATCTGGCTTTAACATAAATGGTGCCGTCCTGCACGCCGTCAATGTCCCAGTGGCCCGACATCCGCCCGGCTTCGCGCGTCCATACGGTGTTAAGTATCATCAGCCGGTCCAGACTGCGCGACAGACCGTTGAACCCGGTTTTTATATCGGCCGCGCTGGACCAGTTTTTTCTTTTTTTGGCGTAAAGCTTGCGCTGCATGTTTTTTATACCCGGACAGGCATGATTACGTAACGGCTGTCTTCCTCGCCTTCAGGAATAAGCAAAGCGGGATTGATCGAATTGGTCATGCCGAACTCGATTTTGTCGGCCTTGGTATTTTTAAGCACGTCCGTGACATACTGCGGATTAAACGAGGTAATGAATTCGCCGCCGTCAAATTCCGCGGTGATTTCGTCGGAAAATTCCATTTTCTGCGAAGATGCTTTTACCAGCACCGAGCCCGGTCTTATTTCATAGCGCACCGAACCGCCCCTGTCCGCCGCGCATAACGCCGCCCTTTTCGTGACCGCCATAAGCTCTTTGACCGAAACCACCATTTTTTTATCGGTGCTGGCCGGTATGACCTGTTTGTAGTTTGGAAAATTGCCTTCAATCAGGCGCGAAATGTAGGTGGTGTTGCGCATCCTGAAACCTATCTGGTTTTCAGAAATGCCCACTTCAATTTTTTCGTCTTTTTCCGGCTCGTTAATGCCCAGAAACCTCACTATTTCGTTCAGAATTTTAGTGGGCACTATTATTTTAAGTTCTTTGCCGGCTTTTATATCCTTGTTCAAGGATATGGCAAGCCGCCGTCCGTCAGTCGCCACCATTTCAAAACCGTCCGGCCCGACCACCCAGAGCAGCCCGTTAAGCACATACCGGGTTTCCTGATTGGAAGCCGCAAAAATGGTTTTCTGTATCATCTGCCGCACTGTTTCGGCCGGCATCTGCACCATATTGGAGTTTTCCATTTCGGGCACCAGAGGATATTCCTCTTTCAAGGTACCCATAACCCAGAATTTCGATTTTCCGCATTCTATATGCACTTTTGTTTCATCGGTATAGACCGTTATTTCCGTGTCGCCTGACAAAGTGTGAAGAATATCGGAAAACTCCTTGGCCGGTATTGTTATGGAGCCCGGCTCCACCACTTCCGCGTTTATATAATGAGTGGTCGCCATTTCCAGATCCGTGCGGACCAGTTTTATCTTGCCTTCATCCGTTTCCATGAGAAAATTGTGAAGTATCGGCAAAGTGGTTCTGGCGGCGCCGGAAGCCTGTATGATCTGGATTCCTTCAAGCAGGTTTTCTTTAGTACTGTTTATTCTCATTATTAGTCCTCTTTATTAATGTCTGTTGGCAGTGTGGATAATGTTGACAGCCGCAGAGCAAAGTTATCAGTTTTAACCCGTTTTTTGTTAACACTGTATCCACACTATCAACGCCGGTCGCCCGAAATCACGGGTTTCAGAAGTTATAAGCATGGCTGTCTACTGTTTATCAACACTCTTTATTTCGTTTATTATCTGGTTCATTTCCGCAGAAAAAAACGGGCTTTCATCCAGTTCTTTTTTTACTTTGTCGCGCGCATGGACCACCGTGGCGTGATCACGCTCGAATTCAATGCCTATGTCGTTTAAAGACATATCGGTAAGCTCGTTGGCCAGATACATGGCTATCTGCCGTGGCCAGGCTACCGCGTGTGATTTTTTCTTTGCCTTGAAATCCTTTATGTCCACATTATAATGCTTTCCAACCACCCGTTTGATGGAATTTATGTTGATGGATATAAATTCGTCTTCCGGGGAGATTATATCGGACAGCAGTTCTTTCGCCACGTCTTTTGTAGGCACTATTTCATGAATGGAACAATAGCTGGACAGCCGGTAAAGGCAGCCTTCCAGTTCCCGGATGCTGCTTTTGATGCGTTCGGCTATGAAAAGCAGCACATCGTCGGGAATATTGAAGTTTTCCTGTTCGCGCTTGGCGCGCAGGATCGCTATGCGGGTTTCAAGGTCCGGCACTTTTATTTCCGCCACTATGCCCGACAACAGGCGCGAGCTCAGCCGTTCCTCAAGCCCCAGTTCCGTGGGTGTTTTGTCTGAAGTAAGCACTATCTGTTTTTTTGACTCGTAAAGCGCGTTGAAAGTGTTAAAAAATTCACGCTCGCTGGCGTCTTTGCCGGCTACAAACTGGATATCGTCAACCAGAAAACAGTCCAGCCCGCGGTATTTGTTACGGAAAGCGTTCGGAGTTTTTTTCTGTATGGATTCTATATATTCGCTCACAAACCCTTCGCCCGATATATACAGCACTTTTTTATTGGCGGAGGTTTTGATCAGTTCATTGCCTATGGCGTGCAGCAAATGGGTTTTTCCCAGCCCGGGAGTGCTGTAAATTACAAGCGGATTGTTAGTGCGGTCGCCCAGCTTTTTCACCACCGCCTGGGCCGCCTTGTGCGCGAACCTGTTGGAAGTGCCCTCTATGAATTTATCAAAAGTGTAATTCTGGTTGAGCCGGTTGGAAAAAATGCGCGGGCGCGGTTTATCGGAATCCTGCATTGCCGCGCCTGAAACGGGCGCTGCCGGAAAATCTTCTTCCGACGGTTCCGCCCGTTCCGTCCTTAAAGGGATAGTATACTCTATCCGGCAGGCCGGCAAACCCGACATAGAGCAGAGCAGCCCGGCTATCTTCGCTTCGTAGCGGGTGCGTATTGTCTGGAACCAGAGCTGGTCAGGTATTTCAAGAGTGAGAATACCGTTTTCGAAAATAAGCGGTTTGACGGGCGAAAGCCACATTTCGCAGACATCCGCGCCGAGTTCTTTTTCCAGTTCCGCCATAATGGCCGGCCAAAGTGTTTTCAAATCAAGGTTATCCACAGTTTATCCACAGGTGTTAATAACTTTTCGGAGGCATTTTTGCCGTCTGAAAATAATTTCGGTTTAAAACGCAAGATAAATTTCCAGCGCCGGCCGGAAAAACCGTCAAACACCGCAAAAAAAGCGCAAGGTATGGTTTTTTCCCCGCACAACCGATTACTCCAATATTACAAATTCTGAAAATCCGCGTCAACTGATGATACACGTTTAACCGTTCATTTTTGGGTTTTAACGGGTTTTTTAGAAAAACCGCTGTTACCCCTAAGGCTGGAGTGAAACGCCCGCTATATTTGATTTAAGGCATTTTCCGGTCAAAAATGATCTGAAAAGACGTTTTTATTGACAGTGAGTACATTGTATGGTTAAATACATAGTGCGGGTGTTCATGCACCGGATCTATGACGCCGCAAACCATGATGTACCATGATGCACCACGGAGGCACAGCAATGACTGTCCATATAGTAGCACGCCATATCAAACTCACCAAGACGCTGAAGGAATCAATTCAGGCGCGTGTGGAAAAAGTGCAGCACTATTTCGACCATATAGTGTGGGCGCAGGTGAGCCTGACCGGAGAAAAGAAAACCTGCAAGGCTGAAATAGTCATCCATGCGGCGCGTCAGACATTCAAGTCCAGCGCGTCCGGCGACGATATTTACGGTGTTGTCGAAGGCGCGGCCGGCAAGATGGAAGTGCAGATAAAAAAATACAAAGAGCGCATAAAAGACCATCGCGACCAGGAAAGCATGGTTTTCGCGCTGCCTGAAACTGAAATGCCGGTGTCGGATGTCAGGTTTTCGGTCATTAAACAGGTGCCGGTGCAGCCCATGTCGGCCGAAGAAGCGGCTTTCGAAATGGAACGGCTCGGCTATGATTTCTGGCTGTTTCTGGATTCCAAAACCAAGCAGATCAATCTGGTTTTCAAGCGGCAGGACAATACTTACGGCATTATGCAGCCGGTGAAACGAAAAGTTGATGTTGCCTGAAGAAAAGCCTCTTACGGGCAAAAGTATCGAAACCAGGGATCTTCTGGAGAACAAAGGCCGGGCGCTGAAACTGAGTATTGTAACCGGGAAGGAATATCTTAAGCGGCCGGTTATGGTAAGCGAGGTTAACAGGCCCGGCCTGGCTCTGAGCGGACACCTGGAGAACTATCGCGCCGAACGGATCCAGATTATCGGACGGGGCGAGCACGCTTTTTGCTTAAGCAGCGAGGCCGAAGTAATCCGCAAGAACCTGGAAAAAATGTTCCGCAATTCGGAAACGCCGTGCGTTATCATAACCAGCGGGCTGAGCGCGCTTTCGGTTTTTAAAGCGGTATGTCAGGCGCATAAAATTCCGCTCCTGCGCACGCGGCTGGAAAGCGCGTCTTTCATAAAAAAGCTCAACACCTATCTGGAAGACCGGCTCGCCCCGGAAACCCGGCTGCACGGGGTGCTGGTAAACGTTTACGGGCTGGGCGTGCTGATACAGGGCGGTGCGGGCATAGGCAAGAGCGAATGCGCGCTTGAGCTGGTCAAGCGCGGGCACCGGCTGGTGGCGGACGATATTGTGGAACTGGAACGCCGGCGCGGCGAAACGCTTTACGGCAGCTGCCCGGCCATGCTCAAGCATTACATGGAAGTGCGCGGGCTGGGCATAATTGACATTGAGCTGCTGTTCGGCGTGGGTTCGATTATGGACGGGTCCAGGGTGGAGATGGAGGTGCGCCTGCTGCCGGCCGACAAGCAGACTTTCTGCGACCGCACCGGCCTGGAGCAGAGTTCCTCGTTCATACTGGGAGTGCCGATTCCGTCCATCTCCATTCCGGTGACGCCGGGCCGCAATCTGGCCGTGCTGATAGAAGTGGCGGCGCTGAATCAGAGGCTCAAGGGGCAGGGAGTTTTCGCGGCTAAGGAATTTAACCGGAAACTGATACGCAACATGACGGCGGCGAGAAAGGCTAATGGCGGCAAAGAAACTACCGATTATTAAAAAATCCATTTTCATCATCTCCGGGCTGTCCGGCGCGGGCCGGAGCCAGGCGCTCAAGTGCTTTGAGGACCTGGGGTTTTACTGCGTGGACAATCTGCCCGTGGATTTGCTGAGGAGTTTCCTGCGGCTTACGGCAAGCGACGAAAAATTCGGCGATATCGCGCTCGGTCTTGATATCCGCGAGGGCCGGAAAACGCGCAATATCCCGCTGGTGGTGAAAGCCCTGCGCGATGAGGGATACAGCCTGAAGGTGCTGTTTCTGGAAGCGTCGGATTCGGTGCTGGTGACCAGATTCTCCGAAACACGGCACCGGCATCCGCTCGGAGAGAATATCACCGAGTCCATAAAGCGCGAGCGCAGGCTTATGCTGGAGCTTAAGGAGCTGGCGGACAAGGTTATTGACACCGGCCCGCTCACGCTCGGCGAGCTGAAGGAAAAGATAAGCAGCGTGCTCGAATTGAAAACTTCGGGCGAGATGAAGCTGACGCTGCTGTCGTTCGGGTTCAAATACGGCCTGCCGCTCGACGCAGATATAGTGATGGACGTGCGGTTCATGCCAAACCCGTATTACGTGCCGCGCCTGCGCCATAAAACGGGGCTGGACAAGCCGATCGCCGATTATATACTCAGGGACAAGAGCGCGGCGGTTTTCATGCGCGCCTATATCAGGATAATCCGCCAGCTCGTGCCGCTTTACATGAAAGAGGGCAAATCCTATCTTACCATCGCCATCGGCTGCACCGGCGGCAAGCACCGCAGCGTGCTGACCGCGCACCGGCTGGCGGTCGCGCTTAAGGAAAGCGGGCATAATGTGGTGGAGTTTCACCGGGATATAAAAAAATGACGAACATTATCGTGGTCACGCACGGGGATTTCGGCGCGTATCTCGTGGAGGCGGCCGAGATGATTCTGGGGGAGCAGGGCGAGGGTGTCGCGCTGGTTCCGGTCAGCCCGCGCACGCCGGTCGAGGCGGCCGCGCACAAGCTGTCGGAAGCGCTTGACCGGTTTGACTGTGAAGGCCGTGAAGGCACCGTGGTTTTCACCGATATTTTCGGCGGCACGCCGACCAACATAGCCGTGCCGCGGGCGCAGCACAGGAAAAACACCGTTGTTATCAGCGGGGTCAATCTCAATATGCTGCTGGCGGCGTTCAGTTACCGGAGCAAGCTGCCGTTTGACGAGCTGGTGGCTAAAATCATCGCCGACGGCGCGAAAGCGATTTGCGACGTGACTGCCCTGCTGGCAAAGACGCATGCCGTAAAAGGGGTGAAGTGACATGGCCGTAGTGTTTACGCGGATTGACGACAGGCTTATCCACGGGCAGGTGGTGGAAGGCTGGATTCCTTTTCTGGATGCGAACGAAGTGGTGGTTATCAGCGCGGCTGCCGCGCAGGACGAGATGAGCAGGACGCTGATGCGGCTGTCGCTGCCGGATGAAATCGGCCTGGAGATTTTCGAACCGGCCGCCGGCGCGAAATATCTGGCGCAATCCGGCGCCCGGCCCGAGCGCATTCTGGTGCTGGCGCCCGGCCCGGCGGAAGTGGTGGAACTTATCGGCGACGGGTTCCGGCCGGCGGCCGTCAACGTGGGCGGAATGCATTATTCGGTCGGCAAAAGCCAGATCGGCAGGGCGATTTTCCTTGACGGACGGGATATAGAAAGCCTCAAGGCGATCGCGGCGGCGGGCATCAGGCTGGAAGGACGCGGCGTGCCTTCCGATTCGGAAACCGATATCGTTGCCATGCTTCACTAGCGCGCAGGCGGCAGCGGCGGCGAGTGCCGGAGCGGACAGGCGGCGGTAAATGGTGCCGCGGCTGCATGGTTTAAACGGGCGGACAAGGGAGCGTCATGACAAGGCTTTTACTCTGTATTCACAATCATCAGCCGGTCGGCAATTTCGAGCATGTGATGGACGAGGCATACCGCAAGGCGTACAGGCCTTTTTTCGATGCGCTGGCGAAGTTCCCGTCCGTGAAGGTGAATTTCCATTTCAGCGGGATTCTGTATGACTGGCTGGAGCTGAAGCATCCCGATTTTCTGGCGCTGATTGCCGGGATGGTGAAGGCGGGTCAGGTGGAAATTCTGTCCGGCGGCTATTACGAACCGCCTCTGGCGGTTCTGCCTCCGGAGGACCGGCTCGGCCAGATTGCGAAAATGAACCGCTGGATCGAACGCACGTTCGGAGCCAGACCGCGCGGCATTTGGCTTGCCGAGCGGATCTGGGAGCCGGGTCTTGCCAGGGATTTGAATAACGCCGGGATACAGTACACCGTGCTGGACGATCTGCATTTCTTTTACGGCGGACTGCGCGAAAGCGACCTGACCGGTTATTATACGGCGGAATACGAGGGGTTTCAGACCGCGGTATTTCCGATCAGCAAGACCCTGCGGTACCTTATCCCGTTCAGGGAGCCGCGGGAAACGATTGCATATCTCGAGCAGTTCAAGGGGTCCGGTGACGCGCTGTTCGTGATGGCTGACGACGGTGAAAAATTCGGGCTCTGGCCAAAGACCTTCGATTCGGTTTACGGTCAGCGCTGGCTGGAGCGGTTTTTTTCGCTGCTGTGCGAGAATTCGCAATGGCTGAAGACTTCGCTTTTTTCGGACGCGTTTGAAAAAACCGTTTCGAAAGGGTTGTGTTCCCTGCCGGTTTCCTCCTATTTCGAATTCACCGGCTGGGCGCTGCGGCCCGGCGCTGCGGCACAGCTCAAGGAACTGGCCGAAACGGCGTCCGATGAACTGCTGCCGTTTCTGAGAGGCGGGCAGTTCCGGGATTTCATAGCGAAATACCCGGAAGTCAACCGCATGTACCGCAAAATGCTGCTGGTGAGCGGGAAAGTGCATAAAATGCCGGAAGGCGAGCTTAAAGTCCGGGCGATGGATTTTCTGTGGCAGGCGCAGTGCAACTGCGGCTACTGGCACGGGGTGTTTGGCGGGCTGTACCTGCCGCATCTGCGCGCCGCCAATTACAGCAACATGATCGCGGCGGAGAAGCTGGTGGACGAGCAGAACCGTCTGTCCGGCCGCAAGCCCGTGTTTTGCGAAACGCGAATTGATTTTGACGGGGATTTCCGGCCGGAAATTCTTATCGAGGGGCCGGAGGGCAGCTGGTATTTCAATCCGTCGCGCGGCGGCCAGCTGTTTGAGTGGGATATAAAAAAACGGGGCATCAATTTCATAAATAATATCACCCGCTATCGCGAAGCCTATCACCGCGACGTGGCGAACGCGCTGGTGGACGACGGAAGCGGCTCGCTTCTGCCCAACCGGCAGATCGCGCGGGAAGCTGGGCTCGACAAGCGCATTGTATATGACTGGCATGGCCGCAACTGCCTGCTCGACCATTTCCTGCGGCCCGGCACGAGCCTTAACGATTTCATGCGGGTGCAATATGGTGAGCAGGGCGATTTTGTGCTGGAACCTTATAAAGAGCAGGAATGCCGGTGTCATGACCTGTCCTCGACGCTCACGCTCAGGCGTAACGGCAATGTGTGGTGCGAAGACCGGCGCGTGCCGGTAACCGTGCAGAAAGCCGTGCAGATGGCGGGCGGCGGCTGGAAAGCCGAATACACGGTGCGCAACAATTCCGCGCGCGCGGAGAAGTTCTGGTTCGGAGTGGAGACGGCGTTCCTTTTTTCCAGCCCGACAGTATGCGGCATATTCGAGAAAAACGGCGTCAGGGAGCTTGATCTGGTGGATCCGTGGTACGGCAATCTCAAGCTGGTTTCAGACAAAGCCTGCACGGTATGGGGATTTCCGCTGGAAACGGTTTCCCGGTCGGAGGGCGGGTTTGAAATGACTTATCAGGGCAGCGTGGCGCTGTTTCTTCACCGTATTGAATTGCCTGCGGGCGGGGAGTTGCGGTTCAGTTTAAAAGCCGATGTCTGAAGAATTGCTGTTATTTTCGCTGTTAACCGCGCTGATGGAGCTCGATACCGTGTATGCGGGCCAGTTTATGGTATCGCGGCCGGTCATAGCGGGCCCGATCCTGGGGCTGGTTGCCCATAACATGGCGGCGGGTGTGATTCTGGGGCTGTGGTTTGAGCTGCTGTACGCGGGGTATGTGCCGGTCGGCGCGACAATCCCGCCCAGCGGGGTGATTTCCGCGGCCGCGGCCATAGCCGCGGCTGACATGTTCGGAGTGCCGCTTCCGGCCGCGTTTCTTGCAGGGCTGCTGGCAGGCGCGCTGTTTGGCGGGCTGGAGGAGTGGATGCGCAGGCTCCGGTCCGGCTGGAACAGGCTCATTGCCGAGCAGACCGCGCGCGACTGCAGTGTGATTGATCTGTGGATAGTGCGGTCCCTGCTGAGCCAGTATGCGCTCGGGTTTGCGTTTACGCTGCTGTTTTGCCTTGCGGCGGGCCCGGCGGCTGCGGCTGTCATGCGGCACGCGCCGGCTCAGTTAAGCAGGGCGCTGGAACTGGGGTTTTCGGTAGTGCCGTGGATAGGGATGGTTGTGCTCGCGGAGAGCCTGCGCTGCCGGAAGGGTAAAAATGGATAAGCTGATCCAGGCCAGAACTTTCATGCGGATGCTGCTGCTCCAGGGCGGCTGGAATTTCGAGGGGATGCAGAATCTCGGTTTTGCGTTCGCGATGCGCCCTGCGCTGGCGCGCATTTATTCCGGGGAGCGGCTGGTCGCGGCCATGCGCCGGCACATGGAGGCGTTCAATACCCAGCCGTTTATGGCGGGGTTTGCGCTGGGGCTTGTCATAAGGATGGAGGAACTGGCGGCCGCGCTGCCGCCGGACCTGCAGGAGGCGGAGTTCAAGCGCATAAGCGTGCTTAAAAGGACGCTCGGTTCGGTTACCGCGGCTATAGGGGACCGGTTTTTCTGGGGCACCGCGCGGGCGATAGGTTTCGTGATTCTTCTGCTCGTCTGGTGGGCGGGCGGGTTCAGCCGGTGGGCGGATTCGCCGTGGGCGCTGGATGAAAATTATTATACCGTCCACTGGAAAGTGCTTGTGGCCGGGCTGGCGGCCGGCGTGGTGATTTACAATGCGTTTTCGCTCTGGATCAGATGGCGCGGGATTTCATACGGTTATAAATGCGCCAGCGACAGTACCTGCGGGCTGGATTATCTCAACTGGCAGTTGCTGATAAGGTATTCGCGCCAGGCCGGGTTTGTGATGGCGATACTCGCGGGGCTGCTGTATTTTCACACGCTGCTGTCCGTTTCGGTTTATTCGGCCGGGTTTACCGCCGGCGCGCTGCGGCCGGTGCTGCTGGCGGTCGGCGCGGGCCTGGCGGCGGTGTGGGCAAGGCGCAAAGGATATTCGTCGGTTTATCTGTATCTGCTGGCGGTCGGGCTGGCCGGCCTGGCATATTCGATAGCATAGGAGAGGTCGTGTTAAAGGAAGATGTCATTATACTCAACAGGCTGGGGCTGCACGCCCGGCCGGCCGCCCTGTTTGTGCAGACTGCGGCGCGCTATAAAAGCGAGATCACGGTCACCAAAGACGGAGTTGACGTTAACGGCAAAAGCGTTATGGGCATGATGATGCTGGCCGCCGGAGCGGGCACGGCGCTTACGCTTACGGTGGCCGGGGAAGACGAAGCGGACGCCATGGGCGCGCTTAAAGGTTTGTTCGAACGGAAATTTGACGAAGAATAACGGCACAGAGGAAACCGCGTATGATTATTATCAAGGGGGTTCCGGCGAGTTCCGGAATAGCGATCGGACGGGCGTATGTCCACGAGGATGACGAACTGGTCGTGGAGAAGCGCGCCGTCGCCAGGGTGAACCTTAAAGACGAGGTTAAACGGTTCCGCGACGCGCTGCGCATGACCAACAGCGATCTGGACGCGGCGGAGAAGAAAGTCCTTAGCATGCTGGGCCGCCAGCACGCCAAACTTATTGACGCGCACCGGCTGATTTTAAAAGATCCGCTCATCACGCAGGAAGTGCCCGCGCGCATACTGCGCGAGGAAATCAACGCCGAATACGCGCTCAGCCAGACTCTTGAGCAGGCGAACCGCAATTTTGAAAAGATAGACGACGAGTTTTTCCGCGAGCGCCGCCACGACCTGTTTGACGTGGGCAAGCGGCTCATCAGGCACCTTGTAAAGCACACGCGCAAATCACTGTCCGACATAAAGGACCCGGTCGTGCTGGTGGCGCACAACCTCTACCCGTCCGACACCATCCATCTGCGCGAGAGCGAAGTGCTGGGTTTCTGCACCGATATCGGCGGCAAGACCAGCCATACCGCGCTGCTGGCG
The DNA here is from genome assembly GCA_028700325.1 of Elusimicrobiaceae bacterium. NCBI lineage: Bacteria > Pseudomonadati > Elusimicrobiota > Elusimicrobia > Elusimicrobiales > Elusimicrobiaceae > Elusimicrobiaceae bacterium. Next base: position 11,393 of record JAQVSV010000015.1, read on the forward strand.
CAGAGCATGGAGATTCCGGCGGTGGTGGGCCTGTCGGACGTGACGCGTCAGATAAAGAACGGCGATATCGTCATTATTGACGGGGACCGCGGGCTCGTGCTGATTAATCCCGGCCCGGAAGCGCTGGATAAATACCAGAAACTGAAGCGCAAGGAAAAACAGGACGAAAAGAATTTCGAGCGGGTGCGCGAGCTTCCTTCGATTACCCGCGACGGGCGGAAAGTGAGCGTGATGCTTAACCTTGACCCGCGCGAAGACATCAGGCCGCATGTGCTGCTCAAGCCCGACGGGGTGGGGCTTATCCGCACGGAATCCATTTACATGAACCGGACGGTCACGCCTTCGGAGCAGGAGCATTTCGAGATATATACCCTGCTGGCCGGCGCGTTCGCCGGCAAGCCGGTCACCATCCGGCTCGCCGATATCGGCGGCGACAAGCTGGCCGCGCTCGGCATAGGCGATCTGGACAAGGAAGCCAATCCGTTCATGGGCCTGCGCGGGATAAGGCTGTTTTTGAAGCATTCCGACCTGCTGAAACTCCAGCTGCGCGCCGTATTGCGCGCCGCGCAGTCGAAAAACATAAAAATCATGATTCCGATGGTGACCACAATAAGCGAAGTCCGGCATGTGCGGCGCGTCATTGACGAGATTTACGCGGAATTCATCAAGGCCGGCGAGCCGCTCATGCACAAGCCGCAGCTGGGGATTATGGTGGAAGTGCCGTCCGCGGCGATCACGATTGACGGTATTCTGCCAGAGATTGATTTTGTTTCGATCGGCACGAACGACCTTATCCAGTACCTGCTGGCGGTTGACCGCGTGAACCAGCATGTGGCCGAGATGTACGATTCCTACAACCCGGCGGTGATCCGGATCATCCACCTGATCGTGCAGTCGGCCCACAAAAAAGGCAAGGAAGTGAGCGTATGCGGGGAAATGGCGTCCGACACCGTTACCGCCGCGCTGCTGGTGGGGCTGGGGGTGGACACGCTGTCGGTGCCTCCCAGGCGGTATTACAAGATCAAGCACATGGTGCGCGGGCTCAGTTTCGCCAAGTGCTCCAGCATGGCGCAGCAGGCGCTGCTGATGGCGAGCGGCGAGGATGTGCGCGAACTCATATACAAGGCTCTGGACGAAACCATTTGATGAAAACCCGTAACTTCTCCATCGTCGCACATATAGATCACGGCAAGAGCACTCTCGCCGACCGCCTGCTGGAAGAAACAGGCACCATTCCGCACCGCAAAATGCGCGAGCAGATTCTGGACGGTATGGATCTTGAGCGCGAGCGCGGTATCACAATCAAGGCCAAAGCCGTCCGCATGGGCTATACCGACAGGCACGGCGAGCGGTACCAGCTGAATCTCATTGATACTCCGGGCCATGTGGATTTTTCCTACGAAGTGGCGCGTTCCCTGCGCGCCTGCGAGGGCGTGCTGCTGCTGGTGGACTGCACGCAGGGTGTCGAGGCGCAGACGGTGGCGCACGCGCATCTGGCGATGCAGCTGGGCCTGAAAATCATTCCCGTGCTCAACAAGGTGGATCTGGCGCAGGGCGACGCGGATTCCTGCGAGGAGCAGCTTTGGGAACTGATGCGCGAACCGATCCAGGCCGAGCGGGTCAGCGCGAAAACCGGCGAAGGTGTGGCCGGGCTGCTGGAACGGATCGTGGCGGATGTGCCGGATCCCGGCCAGCACGTCGAGGCGCCGCTGCGCGCGCTTATTGTGGATTCGTTTTATGACAGTTTCCGCGGCGTTATAGTCTATGTGCGTATTATTGACGGCTCGCTCAGGACGGGGATGACGGTGCGGCAGTACGCGTCGGGTTTTTCGTCCAAGGTCGAGGAAGTGGGCTATATGCTGCCCGGACTGACCAGGTGCGATGAGCTTAAAGCCGGCGAAGTGGGCTATCTGATCGCCGGGGTGAAAGACATCCACATGATCAAGGTGGGCGACACGGTGATGGACACCGACCGGCCCGCCCGTGCCCCCCTGCCCGGCTACCGGGAAGCCAAGCCGGTGGTGTTTGCCAGCATTTTCCCGATCAGCTCGTCGGATTACCAGCCGCTTAAGATGGCGATAGAAAAGCTCAACCTGTCGGATTCGGCGTTCCACTTTACCACCGAAAACTCCAAAGCGCTGGGCTTCGGGTTCCGGCTGGGTTTCATGGGGCTTTTGCATATGGAGATAGTCAAGGAGCGGCTGGAACGCGAGTTCGGAATTCCGCTCATCGTCACCAGTCCCAACGTCGTCTACCGGGTGAAAATGAGAACCAAAACCACCCATATCGAGGGCGCGCTGGGCACCGGGAAGGACGATTATCTTACCATAGACAATCCCGCCAATTTTCCCTATTACGGCGACGTGGAGGAAGTGCTTGAGCCTTATGTGACCGTGACTATAGTCACACCGATCGCCTATATGGAGAACATCATGCTGCTGCTGAAGGACAAGCGCGGCATCTACGGCAGTCTGGAGCACATGGGCAACAGCCGCGTGATCGTGAAATTCGACATGCCGCTGGGCGAGATGGTGATGGATTTTTACGACAAGCTCAAATCCGTTTCAAAAGGCTATGCCTCGTTCGATTATGAAATGGCGGGCGAAAAACCGTCCGATATCGTGGTGATGGAAGTGCTTATCCACGGCGAGCCGGTGGACGCGCTTTCCGTGATGACCCACAAGGACAAGGCCGAATACCAGGGCCGCCTGCTCTGCCTGAAACTGAAAGAGCTTATTCCGCGGCATCAGTTTGAAATAGCTCTGCAGGCGCGGGTGCGCGGCAAGATTGTCGCGCGCGAAACGCTGGGCGCGTTGCGCAAGGATGTTATCGCCAAGTGTTACGGCGGCGATATCACCCGCAAACGCAAGCTGCTTGAAAAGCAGAAAGAAGGGAAAAAGAAGATGAAGCAGCTGGGCCGTGTGGAAATGCCACAGGAAGCGTTTGTCGCGATGTTAAAGATCAGCCGGGAAAATTAGATCGCTGGTTGCACCGCGCTGAACCGCGCCGCAGCAGAGAAAGCCTCGTCCGCCATTCGCCAACCCCGTTGCTGCCGTGCGCTGTACATGGGGAGGGCGCGTGCGTCGCGGGAAACGTCGTTCCCCGGCCCGCTTTTTTCCGTGCGCTTAACCGGCAGAGCCGACAGGGTGAAGCATGCGGATCGGAAGGTTCGTGTTTCTGGCTGAAACAGGGTAAAAATATAACCCTAAAGGGTTAGTGGGTATATCAATGGAATGGAAATTGACGATTATAGGGCTGGTGTTTGCCGCGTACGCGGCCGGCACCTGGCATTTTCTGAAACGCAGACCGTTTCAGAAAGCGGTTTGCGCTTCGTTATGGAACAGTATTTTCTGGGCGTTGGCTGGTTTTCTGGTCGTTTTTGTGCTGTTTTTCGCGCATGGGCGCGGCATAGGGCATTTGTCTTTTAATACGAGGCTGCTTTTGTCCGGACTGATCGTAGCGGGTTGCGCCGGTGCGGGATTTTTCCGGCATAAAGACGATCCGGTTGAATATTTCCCCCGTATTTTCACGGAAAATGCGGAATGGACCGAAACTCTGGCAGGTTCCATCCTGATAGCGTCTGGGATAATGTTTTTCTTTATTCAGGCATTCAGCATGCCGTCTTCATCAATGTATCCGGCTTTGTCCGCGGGTGACCGGTTATTTGTCAATAAAATCAAATACGGGGTGCGCGTTCCGTTCAGTCACAAGCGGTATCTGCGGTTTAAAAAAGTGGAGAAAGGCGACGTGGTGGTTTTTGATTTTCCCGCTTCCAGCGCGGCTGAAGTGCAGTGCGGAGGCGTGCAGTACGGAAAGGAATTCATCAAGCGGGTGGTTGCCGGGCCGGGTGACACTGTCGAGATCAGGGCGGGTGTTTTGCTGGTTAACGGCGCGCCCTTTCCGGAAGATGAGCGGCTGTTGCGGTACAGAAGCGGAGAGCTTGTCGCTCCGCCTGAATTGAAAGAGGATGCGTCCGCTTACCAGACGCTATGGGAAAAACGCGGGCTGGGCAATAAGTATGAGGTTTCTTTGCGTGATTATTTCGGCCCGGTCAAAGTTCCGCCGGACAGTTATTTTGTGCTGGGCGACAGGCGGGAAAAGTCGTGTGATTCCAGGTTTTGGGGCCCGGTTCCGCAGACTAACATCAAGGGTACGGGCATGTTCGTTTACTGGCCGCCGGCCCATATAAAAAAGATAAAGTGATGTATGAGGGGAGCTATGAAAAAATACAGTGTGGCATTATTTTCATTTTTATTCGCCGCGGGGATTGGTCAGCAGGCGCTGGCGGACGATATTGTCAAAAGGTCCGCCGGGAGTAATTCCGGGCCGGTTTCTTCGGCCGGGTCCCGGGCGCGTGTTCTGGCGGCGGAATATGAGGGTGTTATCAATCCGGCCTGCGCGGAATATCTGGCCGGCGCGATTGCCAAAGCGGAGGAAGGAAAGTATGACGCTGTTGTTATACGGCTCGACACTCCGGGCGGGCTTGACCTTGCCATGCGCGATATAATCAAGGCTGAATTGGGTTCGACCGTGCCGGTGGTGGTGTATGTGTCGCCACAGGGCGGGAGGGCGGCGTCGGCCGGGGTGTTTATCACGATAGCGGCCGATGTGGCCGTGATGGCGCCGGGCACCAACATAGGTGCGGCTCATCCGGTCGCGCTTGGCGCGGTTTCAGCACCCGGAGAGAAGAAGGAAAATGCTCCGGCAAAAGATCCCATGGAGGCTAAGGTTTTAAATGATGCGTCCGCCTATATTTCGGCTATAAGCCAGAAGCGCAGCCGCAATGTCGAGTGGGCGGTCAAGGCTGTGCGGGAGAGCAACTCGATACCCGCCGCGGAGGCCGTAAAACTCAAGGTGGTTGATTTTATCGCCGATGATATGAATGATCTGCTGGCCAAACTGCATGGCAGGGAAGTGAAAGGTTTCGGGACACTTAATACGGCGGGCGCCGTGGTTGACGAGTTTCGTTTGACCCGCCGGCAAAAAATTCTTGCCGCTATAAGCGATCCCAATATAGCCATGATCCTTATGAGTCTGGGCGCGGCGGGGTTGCTTATTGAATTGTACAGTCCGGGGCTTATCCTGCCTGGGGTGGCCGGCGGAATCGCTCTTTTGCTTGCGTTTTATTCGCTCAAAACCCTTTCCGCCAATTTTGCGGGTGTGGCTTTATTGTTTCTGGGCCTGTTGTGTTTTATAGCGGAAATCAAGGTGGCCAGTTACGGGCTGCTTACAACAGGAGGCATTATTTCGTTGGTATTGGGGATGATTATGTTATTTAACGGAGCGTCTTCGTTTGGATTGAATGTTTCCTACTCGGTGATATTCGGCACGGTCGCCGGACTGCTGGCTGTAACGGGCATTATGCTTTATGTCGTGCGGGCTGCTTTCGGGCGCAGGGTGGTGACCGGCAGGGAAGCTCTTGCCGGGGCGGAGGGAATTGCGAAAACCGCGCTGAATCCGGACGGTACGGTGCTGGTGCAGGGCGAGCTGTGGGACTCAGTTTCGCCTTACGGCTCAATAGAAAAAGGCGAAAAAGTGGTGGTTGAATCGGCAAAGGGTTTTACTCTTACGGTTCGCAAGGCGTAAAGCGGGCGCAGAATAAAAGTTTTCATGTGAAAACTTGCGGCAGTTGTCGGAATACCGGGTAATTTGATAATATATATCCGCAGCGCATGGCTGCGGTTGCGGTGTTGTTTCTGATAACACGGGAATATCCTGGTGAAAATCTATATAAGGATGTCTGAAGTTTTCATGTGAAAACCACAGGCGGGTACTATGGGCGAAATAATCTCGATAGCCAATCAGAAAGGCGGCGTGGGGAAAACCACGACGGCAATAAATCTTTCCTATGCGCTGGCCTGTCTTAATCAGGAAGTGCTTGTGATAGACATGGACCCGCAGAGCAACACAACCTCCGGGCTGGGGGTTTCGCCTGAGGGGGTAAAGGCTTCAATTTACGACGTGATAAGCGGCAACGCCAAAGCGGAGGAAGCCATTGTCCCGACCGCCATGGAATGGCTGGACGTGCTCCCTGCCTCCCGTGATCTGGCGGGGGCGGAGGTGGAGCTTGTTTCAGTGCCGGGCCGGGAGGGAATTTTAAAAGCCGCGCTTGCGCCCGTCAGGAAGATGTACAGATACATTTTTATAGACTGCCCGCCATCACTGGGTCTGCTCACTCTTAACGCGCTCACCGCGTCCGACTCCGTGCTTATTCCGGTGCAGTGCGAATATTACGCAATGGAAGGGCTGGCGCATTTTATGGATACGGTGTCCAAAATCCAGACTTTCATAAATCCCGCCCTTAGAGTGGACGGCGGTGTGATGACGATGTTTGACGCCCGCATCAACCTTTCAAACCAGGTTAAAAGCGAAGTTTCAAAGTTCTTCGGAAACCGGATTTATCAGACCCCGGTTCCGCGGAACGTGCGTATTGCCGAAGCGCCCAGTTTCGGGCAGCCTATTTTCACTTATGACCCCGCCTGCCGCGGGGCCGTGGCGTATTTTGATCTGGGCAAGGAATTTCTTGCAAGACGCGGAGCCGATCCGGCGGTTTATGCCGACGCCAAGCCGTTCGTCGCCGATGAAATGCTGGATTACGATTTAGGAGATTAGACTATGAGACAGGCTTTGGGAAAAGGGCTGGACGCGCTTATTAAAAGAACCGGAGATGTTTCCGGCCGGGATTCCGCGGCGGTTAAGAAAATTCCCGTCAATAAAATCAAACCCAACCGGTTCCAGCCGCGCAGGGTGTTCAGCGACGAGTCGCTGGCGGAACTGGCCCAGTCCATCAAACAGCACGGGCTGGCGCAGCCTATCATAACAGCTTACAATGCGCAGGAAAAGTGCTATGAACTGATAGCCGGAGAGCGGCGCTGGCGCGCCTGCCAGCTTGCCGCCATGACCGAGATTGACGCTATTGTTCATGAAGCCATGCCGGATGAGCAGATGCTGGGGCTTGCGCTGGTTGAAAATATCCAGCGGGAAGACCTTAATCCCATTGACACCGCCATGGCGTACCGGGAACTGGTGTCAAAGTTCAACGTGCCGCAGGGCGAGCTGGCCCGCTATTGCGGAAAAGCCAAATCAACAATTTCCAATACACTCAGGTTGCTGGAGCTGGACGCGGATATTCAAAGGTCCATTCAGACCGGGCTTATCACCGAAGGGCACGCCCGTGCTTTGCTTACCGTGCCGGATAAAGAAGACCGGAAACGGCTTTTTCAGCTGGTGGTTGAAAGAAAAATGACGGTTCGCGACGCGGAAACCGCCGCCCGCGGTACAGGTGAACGGGAAAAAACGGCCAGACCGCGCAGACATGTTCCGCCAGAGGTCGCCGCATTTGAAGGGAAGCTGCGAGAACGGCTGGGCACCAGGGTGGAGCTCAAGCAAGGCCGCAAGGGCAAGGGCGCGCTTGTCATTCATTATCACAGTCTTGAGGACTTGGAGCGCATAGCGGGTTTGCTGGCGGCGAACTAGCGTTGGGGTACACGGAATAAAGGGAGGCGGAATGATCAGTTTCCGGGGATGGGAAAGAGTGGCTGTCGCGATTTTGCTGGCAGCGGGGGTTACGGGCGGTTCTGCGTTCGCGCAGACTGAAACCGACAGTGTGCCGGTGGTATACGGGCTTGCTCCGGATTTAAACGAGTTTTATCTTTATGCCGACGGCGGCTGGGACGGCAACTGGTATGTTGGCTACAGCAACTGCTGGCTGATAAAGCTGCCGTCTATCGCAAAAAAAGGCTACAAAAAAGCGTATATAGGAGCGCGGTTGGGCCGGGCGAAAGGGTTTCCTGTTCCGAACCGGCCGTGGGAAAAACAGCCGGTTGACGGCAAAATATACATGGGGCTTTCCAAAGATGGCGGGTTCAATTCCCGGCAGAGCTATTTTCTGGTTGACAATAATGACATCCCGCTGGAGGCCCAGCCTAAGGAAACGATAAAAGGGGTAGGCGGGGCGCAATGGTTCTGGACGGAAGTGCCGCTTGACGCGGTTTCATCCGTCAAACCGAATTATCTGGCGTTATGGGCCGAATCCGATTTCTTTACCGATGCGGCAAAATCGCCGATAATCGCCGGCGCTTCGCGCAAAAATTCCGGCGAGGATGCGGTATGGCTTAACAGTTCGCAGAAAGGCACTCCGCCGCGCGACGCAAAAACCGCGTTTGAACTGCCGATCAAGAACCTCATACCGGCCATGGCGGTCAAGCTGATTCCTGAAAACGAGCTTTCGGTGGTTGCCCGCGCGTTTAAAGCAGTTGCCGACGACACTAGCCTTGTGCTTTCCTTTTCGGTTATCGGGCAGGATGTAAGCCGGGCCTGGATCGAAATTTCATACGACAGGTTTAACTGGCTGCGGTTTTCAAAATTCATGTTTGAACCTCCGTACAGTTTCACCGTGCTGAATAAAAATCTGCCGAAAGGAAAGTATTACTTCCGGGCGGTAGCGACGGATGCGCTTGAAAATGTCGGTTATAGCGAAGTGCTGGCCATGAATGGGGCGGATGTCCAGTAAGTTTTTGAAGTGCGGGATTCGGTTTGTGCAATTGATATGATGAGCTTCCCCGGTTTCAATCCGGGGAGGCTTTTTTATGAAACGTTCCCGACTGCGCCATTAGCCGGTCGAGTGTTATTACGTTTTACCGGCAGGCGGGGGTTTTTGCTTGCAAACTTTGTTTGCCATGTTTACGCGGGACTATACCTCCCCCTGTTTTTGCTATGCCATGGCGGCAATCATTATGTCGCGCCGACCAGTGACGGATTTTTGTGAGCGGAATTTGTAAAATGCGCAAAAAGCAGGATCATTGCCATTCTGGTGTTGTATCATGTCTGCTCAAAAAAAGATACGAATGTATCCGGTATGAAAAAAACGGCAAATGATGAAAATAGCTGAAAAATCATGTTGCCCTGTAACGATTTTGCCCATACCGGACTATGCCATAAAGCAATACAGGGCAAATTTGAGCGTTTTTGGCGTATTTTAATATAAAAATAGAAGCAAAATAGTATATTTATAACAGAATATGTGGACATATTGTACACGGCATAAAACAGAAGAAGATTTTGCGTCGGTTAAAAAAGCCGATTAAAAAAATGAGGTTTATACATGCGGAGCATTTGCGTCCGGGCGATAGCGGCCATAATAAAAAAACAGATGAATAGCAGGCTGGACAGGTTTGTCTGTCCGGGGGATCGCGGAAAGCGGATTTAAAATTTCGCCAAAAGAAAACCCTGCCTCCGCCTTGAACCCGGGCGAACGCCGAAAACAGATTAAAAAACATTTGGAAGCGGCGGCTGTTGCCGTATTTCACAAATACCGAAAAAGCAGAACGCAAGTGGCGGCAACAATGTATTTTCGGTGTTGTCGTATGTCGGCAAGTATCGAAAAAGCAAAACGGTCAGCGAGAGCGCCGCATTTTTCGCCATGGTGCCGTATGCCAGAAAAGCAAAATCTGTCACGGCGATGTTCATGCGGTTGTAATGCTGGTTTATACCGCAAGTATCGAAAAAGCAAAACCGGACTGCTCTGCCTGTTGTCGGCTTCGGAAATTCCGTTCCGGCAATACCGAGAAAGCGAAGCCGGGCCCCTGCGTTTTAAAAGTGAGTTTTAAAAAATTGAAAACGGCCGGCAACTGCTGCGGGAATTTTCAGACCGGGAAACTGTATTTTACGGTTTACTGCGGTTCGCTTCCCTGGCGGGCGCGTTGAAATACAGTTTTGCTCGGCAAGCCGCCGTTGCGCAGGGCCGCGCGACCGGGCTGAAAACTTGCGAAACCCGCGGGTTCAGGAGGCGGGCCGGCGCAATTCCTGCCGCCAGAATTTTAAAATCGCCAGAATTCCTTTTACGGCATCGCGCCCGTTTATTTTTTTGCCTTCGGCGCGCGAGCGGCAATGGTAGACGATCGGCACTTCGGCAAACCGGCATTTGCGCATCGCGGACTTGACGGAAAATTCCGCTTCGATTTCAAACCCGGATGACCGCATGTCAAAACTTTTCAGAAGGCCGGTGCGGAACGCTTTGTAGCAGGTATAGGAATCGGTAAAATCGCCGCCGCACAGCAGATTCGTCAGCCAGGTAAGCGTTTTGTTGCCGAGCAGATAGATGACGCTGTAGGTTTCCGACTTGTGCGACAGGAATCTCGACCCGTACACCACGTCGGCTCGGCCTTCCTCGATCAGCCGGCACATCGGAGGCAGCTGGGCGGGATCGTATTCCAGGTCCGCGTCCTGTATGACGGTTATTTCGCCTTCCGCCGCCCGGATGCCTGTGATAAGCGCCGCGCCTTTGCCCTGATTGGTCTGATGCGACAGTACGGTTTTCAAAAAAGGATAGCGGTTCTCCGCCAGCGCGGCGCGGGCCCATTCAAGGGTGCCGTCGCGCGAGGCGTCATCTATGAAAACCACTTCAAAATCAAAATCTTTCAGCTCGCTCAGCCGGTCAAACACGGCGGCGATGGTTTTAATTTCGTTGTACGCGGGGATAAGGACGGTGGTTTTCATGTCTGGAGTCAGCCGGACAGGCGTATTTTCAGCAGCCACCAGAGCGTCTGAATGCCGTCGGAGTAGCGGATTTTTTTCCCTTCCTTCACGCTGCGCGGCGAATAGGATATGGGCACTTCAACAATCGCGATTTTACGGCGCAGGATTTTGCCGGTCACTTCCGCGCAGAATTCAAAGCGGCGGCATTTCAATTCAAGGTTTTTAACGAGCGGCGCCCGGAACGCTTTGTAGCAGGTCGGCTCGTCGGTCAGGCTGGACCCGTAGAGCAGGTTTGTCCAGGCTGAGACCAGCCGTCCGCCCAGATAGAAAAGCCAGTTGGATTTCCCGTTGCGTTTATTGAGAATGCGCGACCCGTAAACCACGTCCGCCCGGCCGCTTTCGATTGGCCCGATGACCCGCGCGTATTCGGCGGGGTCATATTCCAGGTCGGCGTCCTGTATTATAATAATGTCGCCGGACGCCCGGGCAAGCCCCGCCCGCACGGCCGCGCCTTTGCCGGCATTCAGCGGCTGGCGCAGGCAGGTGAAGCCGGGGAAAGTCAGCGATGCGGCGATTTGCGCGGTGTCGTCGGAGGATCCGTCATCAACCACAATTACCTCCAGTTCCCGGCCCGGGTTTCTGGCATAAACCGCGTTAACGCAGGCGCGCAGCGTGGCGGCTTCGTTATAGGCCGGTATGATGACAGAGAGTTTCATGGTTGAAAAATCCTCGCTGAAATGTTCTTATATATAATAACATAATACTGGACGGGTGTAAGTGGAACTCCGCAGGATGGGTTGCCCGGCCCGAGATAATGCATGGCAAAAATTCTTGTAGTGGATAACGACGTTACGGCGATCACCGAACTGGGGCAGTGGCTGCCTACGGTAGGACATGCCGCCATGACCGCGCAGGATGCAGACGGCGCGGTAAAGGAGTTTCGAGCTTCGCGCCCTGATCTGATTTTGGCCGAGCTGGAAATCGCGGGCGGCGGCGCCGCGCTCATCAACCGGCTGCGCCGCGAAAAAGGAGCGGCGACGCCCGCGCTTCTTATGTCAAAGCTGCCCAGGGAGCAGGCGGGGCCGGTTTTGAAACTGTACAAAGTCTATTATATCGGCAGGCCGTTTAGCGCGCAGGAACTGCTCGCTGCGATCAATACCGCGCTTGGAGTGCCTTTTCAAGCTGCGCCGGTTCCAGCGGCGGAGCAGACGCCGGAGTCCGCGCCCGTTGCCGGGGTGCAGGCCGCGCCGGTGGAAGAAGGAAATGAGTATGTGGAATTTGATCTGGCACAAATGCAGGTTTTGGCGGCGGAGAAAGCGCGGGCGCAGCCGCAGAAGCAGCCGGAGCAGGATTTGATGGCGGTGCTGGATATTGACATTGAACGGAACCCTTCAAATACGCCTGTACCTGCGCCCGGGAAGGAACCTGAAGCGGCGGGTCCGCAGGGCAAACCTGAACCGGCCGCACGGACCATGGTGCCGCTTGCCACCAATCTGGCTGATTTCCCCGAGCTTAAAATAGAGGGCTCGTCCGGTGAAGTTTCTGAGGCCGGCGGTTCTGCCGCCGGGGAAGCTGGTGCCGCGCCGGCCGGTCATGAAACGGGGCCGCAGCAAGCCCTGACGGAGGCGCCGCCCGCGGCGGTTGATTTGCGATTGACGCAGGCGCCCGTGTTAAAGCCGGTTTCGCAGGAGCTTTCCCCCGGAGCTGTGGAAAATGTCCGGCCTGATGAGGCGGCTCCGTCTGCCGCACTGCCGGGACAGGCTCAGGCTGATTTGGCGGAAAGAAAACCCGATGCCGGTGCGGTTTCGTCCGGCGAAAATTCAGCCGTGCGCCCTGCGCCGGAGGCCGGGGGGGCCGGTGAAAAGGGCGCGGGCGAGCGGCAACACTCGGTTTTTGATGTGCCGCCGGTTATTACGCCGGTCAAAATTGAACCGGCGGACTCGGCCCCTGCCGCCGGGCCCGAAGCGGGCGGCGGGCAGGCGGTTTCGCAGGGTTCGGCGCGTACTGCGGCGACTGGCGAAGAGCCGGGTATGACAGGACAGGATGGTGCGGCGGCTGGCGGCGTGCCGGATGAAAAAATCGCCGGGGGTTCTTCCGGTTCCACCGAACGGACGCAGAGCCCTGAACCGGCGCGGATTTCCCGCGCGGACTCAGGCGGAACGGAAAGTTCACGCAGGGAAGTTGCTCAACGGGATCCGGCCGCACCGGTTCCTGCCGCCGAAAGCGCGGTGTCCGCGCCTGAACTTGCCGCTCCTTTGCCGAGCCTGCCCGAGCTGGTTTTGCCGCAGCAGCCGGCGGCCGCGGAAAAATCCGTGGAGAAAACGCAGCGTGCAGAGCGGATTTTGCCGCAGGTCGAACCGCGCGAGTCTGCGCGCCAGGCCAGACTGACCGGAACGGATCCTGGTTCCGCTATTCCGGCCGGCACGGCGACTTCAAGGTCGGTTTTGCTCGGTTTGATTTCCACCAATCCCTCGTTAAAAATCACGGAGCCCGCGCAGCTGGTTCCCGGGAATGTTTTTGTGCAGCATCAGGCGGTGCGCATTACGGCTACGGGGCTTGATCCTGCCGGACAGGACGGCAGCGCAGCGCCTACCGTAAAAGGCGAGGTTGTGGCTTCTGGCGGCGCGAACGTCGCGGCGCAGGCTGCCCCGGCGAACCAGCAGGCGGAGCAGCTGCTTCCGGTTTCGTTCTCGGCGTTCGGCACACCTACTGTAAAGCCCGCGTCTGCCGCGGAGCCGGCGGCGTTGCCGGAGAGCAAGGCCGAGCCTGTCGCGATTATGCGGCCCAGGCCTGTCGCGCCCGGCGAATTCCCCGTGCCTATCGAAGAATTGAGCGCGGCCGTCTCGGAAGAAAAAATCACGTTCAAAAGTTTCTGGGACGAAGACGAAACGTCAATCTGGGTCGGACCGCGCTGAACGGGCCGCCAGTTGTCCCGGCGGGCTGTTGACTGACAGTGCGCCCGGCCTGCACCGGGTATTTGCAAAGCCGGCCCGGGCATCCGGCGTTTTCCGGCAAAACGGGATAGTTTCGGCCGGCGGCCGGCATCAGTGCCTGCCGGAGCGATGACCGGAAAACGCGACCGGGCGGGAGAGTTTGAGTCAGCCGGGTTGTTTCCCCTGGCGAAAGCGGAGCCGGCGATTTGGCGTTTCCTGAATCCGCGCGCGGAAATATTATGAAATGCCGCCGTCATTAAAATGACGGCGGCATTTTTTGCGGACGGCAAAACGGTTATGCATATTTTGCTTTGTAGGAAAACAGGCGGTAAATAAGTTTCGCCGCGTTGAATTCCGACACCACGCTGCCTTTTTGCGGGCTTACTTCCACCACGTCCGCTCCGACCACGTTTTTGTTTCTGAATACCGCCCGCAGCAGGTCCAGCCCTTCATACCAGCCGAATCCGCCCGGCTGAGGCGTGCCGGTTCCGGGAAAAACCGACGGATCGAACCCGTCAACGTCAATGGTGATGTAAACCGTATCCGTGAGCGCGCGCAGCACGTCCTTAACCAGTTTTTTCTGGTCGCGGTTCGAGTGCATGAAAAACGTGGTCACCAGGCCGGTGTTCAGGCGGTGCGCCTCGTCATCCGAAACGCTGCGGATGCCCGCCTGCACCACCCTGCGCCGCAGTGACGCGGGATACAGCGCGCAGGCGTGATTGCGCGACGAGCCCACATAGGAGTCCCGCAGATCGGCGTGCGCGTCAATATGCAGTATGCTGAGTTTTTCATGCCGGCGGATGAAAGGGGCCAGCAGCGCCTGTGTAAGCGAATGCTCTCCGCCGATGAAAACGGGGAACGCGCCTGTTCCGGCGGCGGTTTCGGCGTATTGCTCAATGCGCCTGAACACCTGCGCTTCTCCGCCTTTGCAGCTGACGGCGGGCAGCGTGTTGATGCCCAGCGCGTAGGTCACGAGGCCGGTTTCCTCGTCGTACAGTTCCAGCTCGTTGGAAGCGGCTATGATGGCCGCCGGGCCGCGTTTCGTGCCGGTGCCGTAGGAGGTTGTTTTTTCATACGGGACGGAACCTAAAACAAACCGGCAGTCATCAAGACTGCCGGTTTGTTTCAAGCCCATGAAAAAAGACGGGTCTTGCCTGAATTTTTTGCCCATTGCGCTAGGAAACGAACACCGCCGCCGCAACCACCGTGGTCCACAACCCTTCATGCCCGATCGCGGACTGGGTCACGTTTGTGGAACGGACGATTTTGCCGCTCATTTTCCAGATCTCTTTTTTGTCGTCCCAGGAGGTGTCCTGGTTGAACTCCACGCCGAGCGTGGTGGATAGCATCAGCGCCGCGAGATCTTCCGCGTAATCGCCCGCCTGCTCGTCCGGCTCGCCGTAACTGTGATGCTCGGAAATGTAGCCGTGCTGATGCTTGCTGTCGGTGGGGATGGCAAGTCCCACCGACGCGGCTATCAGCCGGCGGCGTTCTTCGGTGGCGTTGCGGCTTATCACGCAGTGGAGGATCTGTCCGCTGCTGAGTTTTTCAAGCCCCTTGGCTTTAGGGATTACCTTGCAGCTAGGGGGGAAGATGCTGGAAACGGGCACAAGATTGAAACGGGCAATCTGCGCGTCTCTCAAGGCTTCTTCAAAGCTGGCTAGCTTTTCGCGGTGCCGGCCTATTCCTTTTGTGAGGAATATTTCTTTGGGGACGAATGGGCTGTACATAGTGGAAATTATAACAAAAAAACAAAAGACGGCAATATAAAAATTTTCGCCGGCCGGACGCATTATCCGCCCGGCGCGAAAATTTCAAGCGCGTTGGCGAGCGTGGCTTCGGCCGCCTGCTCCGGCGTCACGCCCAGCAGCGCCGCCGCGTGCGCGCAGATTTCCGGTATTTTCGATGGTTCGTTGCGCTTGCCCCGGCCCGACTGGGGGGGCAGGTACGGGCAGTCGGTTTCCAGCACGATATTATTCAGCCCGGCGGATTTTATCAGTTCGCGCAGCATGCCGTTTTTCGGATAGGATATGGTGCCGTTCACGCCGATGGCGAGGCCCATGTCCAGCGCGGCGCGCAGATCGGGCCCGTCGCCGCAGAAACAGTGCAGTATGCCGCTGAACCGCCCGTTGAAATGCGGGGTCCAGCAGGCGCGCATGACCGAGAACATTTCCTGGTAGGCGTTGCGTTTTCCCGAGCCGTCAAACGGGTTGCGGCAGTGCAACACCACGGGTTTGCGCGAGCCGGCGGTATGGCGTAAAATCTTCCCCAGCGCGGCGGCCTGCTCCTCGAAGCTCTGGTTGCAGCGGGCGTAATCCAGCCCTATTTCGCCAAGCCCCCGCACCTGCGGGAGCCGGAGCAGTTCCGTCAGCCGGGCAAGGTTTTCGGGCGTGGCTTGTTCGCAGTCCTGCGGATGAATGCCGCAGACCGCATAAATTTTCCCCGGATAGCGCGCGCACAGCTCAAGCGCGGGCGCCCAGTCGTCCGGCACGCAGGGGGTTTCAAAAATGAGGTCAGTGCCGCAGGCGCGGGCGCGGGCGATCACGGTGTCGCGGTCGGTTTCGAAAGCGCGGTCGCACAGGTGCGCGTGTGAATCGCAGTATCTTATGTTCATAGATGGTTTTAAGGTATACTAATATATATTGCCATCTTAAACAATCGCGGGCGGCTTGCAAACTATGAAATTCGAGCAACTGAAAAAATATCTGAAAGAGCAGGGCTACCCCGGCTACCGCACCGCACAGGTCCGCGAGGCTGTGTTTGAGCGGATGATCTCCGGCTGGGACGAGGCCGGCGTGCTGCCGGAAAAACTCCGGCGTGATCTGGCGAAAAACTTTCCGATCCTGTCGTTTGCCGCGAAAAAGGTGCTCTCGTCCGCCGAGGGCAATGCGCACAAGGCGCTGCTGGTGCTGGCGGATAAGGTTAAAATTGAAACCGTGCTGATGAACACTTTCAAAAATAACTGGAGCGTCTGCGTTTCCACGCAGGTGGGCTGCCCCGTGCGGTGTTCGTTCTGCGCGACCGGCAAACGCGGGTTCAAGCGCAACCTGCACGCCGAGGAAATAACCGACCAGGTGCTGTTCTGGAACCAGTATGTGGTAAAACACGGGATCGCGGAGCGGATTTCCAGCGTGGTGTTTATGGGCATGGGCGAGCCGTTGCTGAATTACGCGGCCACAGTCAAAGCCGTGCGGGACCTGAGCGACCCGGATTATCTCAATATAGGGCACCGGCATATTTCCGTGTCCACTTCCGGTCACGCGGAAAAAATCCGCGCGTTCGCGCTGGAACTGCCGCAGGTCAATCTGGCGGTGTCTTTGCATACGGCGATAGATGCCGAACGGGACGAACTGGTGCCGATCAACCGCAGATACAATCTTGCGGCCCTGCGCGACGCGCTGCAATATTATCTGGCCAAAACCGGCCGGCAGTTATTCATAGAATACACCGTGATAGGCGGCGTCAACGACACGCATAAGCATATTCGGCTGCTTAACGAGTGGATCAAGGCGATCCCGAACCATTATCTCATACACATCAACCTTATTGCCTGCAATCCGGCGGACGGGACGGAACCGTCGCCCGCCGCGCGCGCCGGGCTGGACGATTTCGCCGCCGCGCTTACGGGCTGCGGGCTGAGCGTGAGCGTGCGCCGCAGTCTGGGCGGCGATATAGCCGGAGCCTGCGGCCAGCTGGCCGGCAGGTGAATTTAACGGAGGACTGATTATGAAGCGCAAAACATTCATCAGGCATCTGGGCGAACACGGCTGCGAACTGCTGCGGGAAGGCGGGAAGTACTCGGTTTACAAAAATCCCGCCAACGGAGCCGAGGTTCCGGTCACGCGGCACCCTGAAATCGCGGATTATACCGTAAAAAAACTGTGCAAGGAGCTGTGGATTGATTCCCCGAAGTGATATGAAGGCCGGCGCGTTTTTGTTTTGCTGGCTGGCGGCCGCGGCGGCATGCGGATGCGCTTCCGCGCCCGGCCGGTGCGACTGGATCACGGTCGGACCCATTTATACGCAGAAAGATTATGCCCGGGTTCAGGCGTACAGTTTCAAGGGCCTGAAAAAAGACTGGCGGGCCATCGGCCTGATCCGCAGCCCGCTGGTGGAGGCGGGCAACCGCGCACGGCTCCAGGCATATGTGCTGGATACGCGCAAGCTGGCCGCGCAGTACGGCGCTGACGCGGTGGTCCTGAAGGTTGTGGACAAGAGTCAGGAGCCCAACCCGGACGGCAATACCGGCCCGGCGATGGCCTATATCTGGGCGGTGGCGGTCAAACTGGAAGAAAACATTAAAAAAGAAACGCCTTTGTCCACGGACGTGTTCGCGCCGGAGAATCAGGGGTTGCCGGGCCTGGTGTCGGACGGCGACGCGCCCGCCGCAGGTTCGCCCGCGGGGAACAGCCCCGCTCCTGTGGAAAGGGCTGTCGAGCAGTTTCAGCTGAAATAGGGGGAACAGCCGTGAGCGAGGAAACCATTTATGTTGACTGTCCGCTGTGCGGCGGCCGGCTCGAAGTGGCCAAGAACAGCGGCAAAGTCGTCGGTCACTGGGTCAGGCCGGATGCCAAGGCTGCCGGCGGGGATATAGTCAGGGACGCGCTCAGGAAACAGGCGGAGGAGAAGCTCCGGCTGGAGCAGTATTTCAATTCCGCGCCTGACAAGCTCAGCAAAAAAAGCGAAGAGCTGGATAAACTTTTTGAGGCCGAAAAGAAGCGCATTCACAAGGAAAAAGATTACGAGCGACCTGAAAATCCGTTCGATCTTGACTGAATTTCCCTCGGTGCGGTCCGGGGAATCCGTCCTGTCAGCGCGGCGATGCAATAAAATCGCCGCGTTATTCGTTAGTATAACGGGAGCGGAAGAATGACCGACGCCGAACTGGTCAGGCTTGTCCGGTGCGGTGACGGGGCTGCTTTTGAAGCCCTGATGACCAGGTATAAAGGTCCCGTTTACGGTTATATTCTCTCCCTGGTTCACAGCGAAGATGTTGCGGGCGATATTTTCCAGGAAGTGTTTATCAAGGTGTTTAAAAATATCGGCGGGTACCGCGAAGAGGGGAAATTCGGGGCCTGGGTCTACAGAATGGCGTCTAATCTGGCGATGGACCATTTCCGCCGGAGCGGACGGCTGGGCGCGAAAGAGATTGCGCTGGACGGAGAAGACGCGGAAACGGAGCTGCATTCCGTGATCGCGTCTTCCGAACAGACTCCCGAACAGCGGCTGGCAGGGCTGGAAGATGTCGTGCGGGTGCGCGCGGCGCTAGACCGGCTGCCGCCCGAACAGAAGGAAGTCGTCATGCTTAAAGAGTTTTCGGGCATGACGTTTCAGGAAATAGCCGATTCGCTGCAGGTGCCGCTCGGAACCGTGCTCGCGCGCGGAAGCCGGGCGATAAAAAAACTGCGGACGATGCTGGAGAGCGAAAATGAGCCCATGTGAACGCGAAGAGCAGGTTCTGCTGTATCACTACGGCGAGCTTTCGGATGACGGGAGAGCGGAGTGTGAGCGTCATCTTAAAGTTTGCGGGCAGTGCCGGCTTGGCCTGGCCGCGCTCGCAGCGGTCGGGCAGTTTAAGCAGCCGCGGCAGGTGCCGGCGGAGTTGGTGGCCGGCGTGCGCCGGCGGGTGCTGCCGGGCAGGCTTGCCGGCTGGCTGCGCGGGCATCCGTGGTTCCGCTACAGCACCGTCGCCACGGGACTGGCGGCCGGGCTGCTGGCGTTCTCCGGCATCGAACTGGGCAACAGGGCGGTTTCGGACGGGCGTGCGGTGCTATCGCATGAAACGGTCATCAGCAGCAGGGCGGCGGATATTTCCGCCAGCATCAGCGCCGCGCGAAGCAGCACGGCGCTCGCCGGCCACGAAAAAGCCTACAGCGCTTATCTTGAAACAAACGACACGGACGGATTCTTCAGTTCCGCGGAGGCCATGTACTACGCCGGTTCCGAAACGGATGACGTGAACCGTCTCCTTGACAACATAAACGCCATCAGAACCGATATAAAAAACGAGAGGACTGCAAAATGAAAAAAACATTATTGATGCTGGCTGTAACGGCTGGTTTATGCGGCGGCGCGGTGTTTGCCGGTTCGCCGCATGAGATGGACGAGGACGGGCCGGAAATTCAGGGGCCCGGCCGGCAGATGCCGGATGACGAGGACGGTATCGCCGGCGCGAATCCGGATATGAGGTTCCGGCCGGACATGCGGGATTCCGGCATTGCGCCGCGCAAAGGCGCAATCCGCAAAGCGATGAAGCCCGGCAAAGGCGAGAAGGGAAACAGGGACAGAGGGCTCTTTCCCGGCAAAGGAACCGATGATCGCATGGAGGACGGCAAGATGTGCCCCGAGCTGATGCAGAAAATGGAAGGCAAGTTTCTGGCCGGCGTGGCCGAGCTCGACAAAGAGTTCTCGGCGCAGCTGGAGGCGCTGAAGGATTCCGATCCCGGCCTGTACCGGCGCGTTTCGATGCGGCTGGGCCAGTCCATGTTCGTGAGCAGAAGAACCGGCGACGAGTCGGCTGCCAGAACCGGCATCGAAATCGCCAAGGCGGAAGTGTCAAAGTCCGAGCTGATGAACAAGTACAGAACTGCCAAGAGCGACTCTGACAAAAAAGATATCAAGTCACAGCTGCGCACCGTGCTGGGCAACGAGTTTGACCTGCGCCAGAAGTTCGAGGAGGACCGCGTGAAAATGGTGGAGAAAGATCTCGCGGAACTTAAGAAAGCCGTGCGTGCGCGCAAAAACAGCAGAAGCGACATGGTGAATGACAAACTTGATGAAATACTGGGCGAAAAACCGCGCTGGTAAATCGTTATAGCCTCCCCCTGAGGCGACGGGAGCCGCCGGCTCAGGCCGGCGGCTCCTCCGTTTTACGGACAGTTCGCCATTGAAAGTCCGGGTGGCGGACTAGAACGGGGTTGCGTCAAGCACCTTTTTGGCTTTCAGCGTGTCGTTTGTGGTAAGCAGCAGCCGGGTTTTGCCGCCGCGCGTGGAGGTGCCGTATACGGTGGAGAGATTTACGCCCGCTTCTCCGAGCAGTTCGCTTATCAGCTGAAGCTGGCCGGGCTTGTCGGGCATTTCGATGGAGAGGATCTGGGTTTCAATGGTGGTGTGACCGGCGGCGGCGAGAACACCGCTGAGCTTGTCGCCGCCTTCAAGCACGATGCGGACAACGCTGGAGTCGTCGCTTATTTCCGATGAGATCCCGGCGATGTTTATGTTGTTCTCCTTGAAAAGCAGCAGGAATTTGCTCAACACGCCCGGCTTGTTCGGCAGGAAGACGCTGTACTGGCGGAGGATTTCAATATTCATCGGGTTAAGCTCCTTTGAAGCTGTAGCCGCGTTATTTTAAAGCGGCAAGGTATAAAATACAATTTTCCGAGCTTTTATGGCAACCGACGGTTTGCGCCGGCCGCGTAAAGAAACCTGCGCGGCATCAACCGTTTCGTCCGACACGGCGATAATTCCGACAGCATCCATAATTCCCGGTTCCGTTTTTCCCGCTCCGCCGGGTCAGGCCGGTTTGAGCGCGGCGCGCACTTGCGGCGGAATGACCCGCGGTTTTATATCCTGCCCAACGCAGACGAGCACGGTTCTGGCTTTTGTGGTCAGTTTGCCGTGCTGGTTGGTAATGGCGTAGGAAAACTCCACGCGAATGGAGGAAATGTCGGTGATTGTGGTTTCGACTGTCAGCACGTCGTCGTAAAATGCCGGAGCCTTGTACTCGATTTCCTGCCGGGCGACAACGAAAACGAACCCGTCGTCCATGAGTTTTTTCACCGAAAAGCCGCGCTGTTCCATGTATTCGGTGCGCGCCTCCTCCAGAAACTTGAGGTAGTTGCCGTAATAGACCACTCCGCCGCAGTCGGTGTCATGATAGAATATCCGTTTTTTCATGAGTTATTCGCCTATGATTTTGATCAGCACTTTTTTGTCGCGCTGTCCGTCAAATTCGCCGTAGAAAATGCGTTCCCACGGCCCGAAATCCAGCCTGCCGGCGGTTATGCCGATCACCACTTCGCGCCCCAGCAGGGTGCGCTTGAGGTGCGCGTCGCCGTTATCCTCTCCGGTGAGATTGTGGCGGTAACGGTCAACTCCATAGGGCGCGAGCTGTTCCGCCCAGGCGATCAGATCCTGATGCAGGCCGGACTCGTTGTCGTTGACAAACACGCTGGAGGTGATGTGCATGGAATTGACCAGGCACAGCCCCTCCTGCACTCCGCTTTCCGCGACCGCGCGCTCGACCTGCGGCGTGATATGGACAATTTCGTAGCGGTTGTCGGTGTTAAGCACAAGATATTTTGTGTGCGCTTTCATTTTTCCTCCGGCAGTATGGTGACCGGCGTGACCGCCAGTTTCAGAAAATCCTGCGCCAGCGCATACGCGCCGACATGTTTTCCGTAATGCATGGGCACGGCGGCGGCCGGGCCGAGCAGCGCGGCGGCCTGCGCCGCTTCTTGCGGGTCCATGGTGTAGGTGCCGCCGATTGGCAGGAGCGCCATATCCGTTTTCAGGGTTTTCATTTCAGGGATAAGGTCGGTGTCGCCGGCGTGGTAAACGCGCGTTCCGTCAACCGTGACGATAAAGCCGAGATTGCCGGCCTGTGCCGGGTGGAATGGCCTGCCGATATTATAAGCCGGCACAGTTTCAACGGCGATGCCGCACAGCGCGGTTTTCTCGCCGGGTGCAAGCGCGACGGTTTTCCGTGCCAGCGCGGCGGCGATGCCGGCGGGCCCGGCGATGACGGTATCGGGTTTTGACAGCGCGGCCACATCGTCCGGCGAGCAGTGGTCGTGGTGCGGGTGCGTTATGAGGACAAGGTCGGCTTTCGGGTTATCGCGGCTCAGGCGCCAAGGATCAATGTACAGAACCAGTCCGGCTTGTGTTTGAAGCCGGAACGAGGAATGTCCGTGCCAGTGAATATTCCGCATCATAACAGCCTCCGCGAGCAGGAATGCCGACCGCTTGATTCTAGCATTCTTTGAAAGCGCCGCAAAAACCCGCTTTATTAAAATGGGCAAATTGTGTACATTATAGATCAGTATGGGAAAAATGGATGAAGTTACAGGGCTGGTGAAAGCGTTCCTTTCCGGCAAGGTTGACCTTATCGGGCTGGACATCGGCAGTTACGCGGTGAAAGGGGCGTCGGTAACGGTGTCAGGCAAATCGGCCAAAATAAAAGGCTGGGGCTACGAGCCGTACAATTTCAAGGCGAATGCCTCGATCGAGGATAAAAAGAAGCAGATGGCCGGCGCGCTAAAGAAGATGCTTGCCAACGCCCGGATAGCGAACAAGTCGGTCTGCATAGGCGTGTCCGGCAATTCCGTGATCGTGCGCTACGTCAAGATCCCCTGGATGGTGCGCACGGAGCTGGAGATGCGGCTGCGCGCCGAAGCCGAACCGTTTATTCCGTTCGATGTCAACGATGTCAATCTGGGTTTTCATAAAATCGCCGATATAAAGGAAGACGGCGCGAAGAAGATGGAAATCATTCTGGTGGCGGCCAAGCGCGAAATAATTTCGACCAAGATGGAAGTGGTATCCGCCGCGGGGCTTAACCCGCTCGTGATTGATGTGGACGTTTTTGCGCTGGACGGGCTCTGGAACCAGGTGGTTGCCGCGTCCGAGGAGCTGAAACCCGGCAGGCAGGCCGCGGGCGCGGACTCCGCGCCGGAGAAGCGTCCGGCTGTCATGATTCTCAATATCGGGCATAAAATAACCAATCTTGCGATAATAGACAACGGCGTTACCCGCGTCGCGCGCGATATTCTCATAGCCGGCGCCACTTTCAACAAAGCGATCGCCAAAAACCTCGGCATCGAAACCGATCGCGCCGATGAAATGAAAAAGGAGTTCGGGCTGGATCTGTCCATCTACGAGCAGGGCGCCGATAAAGCCGCGCCCGCGCCGGACCCGGCCGCCGCGGAAGCGGGCGGCGGCGCGGCGCCGGTGAACGGCCCGGCGGGCATGGCGGCGGCGCAGAGCGGCCGGCAGTCATCCGCGATTTCCACCATTATTTATGAAGTGCTCAAAGACCTGGTGGTTGAGGTGCGCCGGTCGGTTGAATTCTTTTATTCGCAGAATGCGGACCGCTCGATCGGCAAGGTGTATCTGTGCGGCGGGTCGGCCAACCTCAAGAACATAGACAAATTTCTGGCGGTGGAACTGAATACTCCGGTGGAAGTGCTCAATCCGTTCAGCCTTTCATCCGACGCATCCGATACCGGACCGGGCGACGATACCGCGCCGGCGATGGCCGTAGCTCTGGGCCTGAGCCTGCGGAAAATGTGGGACTGGCAGCAATGATACGGGTAAACTTGATTCCGCAGCAGTACCTGCTCAAGCAGAAACAGCGCACCCAGCTCATCCGTGCGGCGGGCGTGGCGCTGCTGCTTGTGGTGGGCGTGATCAGCCTCACGTTCATGCATATCAACCGGGCGTACTCTTCGGAGGATCTGCTGCGCCAGAAGGAAAAAACTCTGGCGGAACTGCAGGTTAAAGTCGCCAAAGTCAAGGAACTGGAGCAGACGCGGGATCTTGTGAAAGCGCATCTTGGCGCGCTTGAAGGGCTGATGCTGGAGCGGACCGCTTATATGGATTTCATGGCGCAGCTGGCGCGCACGATGCCGGACCCGCTGTGGTTTGAATCGGTGGTGACAAACGCTGCGGCGGGCCGCAGTTCCTGCTGCGGCGCTTTTGATTTTACGGTTTCCGCGGCGTCCCGCAGCGGCGACGGCGCGGCGCAGTGGCTGCGCAATATGGACGGGATGAAAGGCGTCGCCAATGTCGAGATAAGCGGGATCAACGTGACCAAGGAAGAGGATACCGGCCGGGAAACCTTCAAATTCAGCGTGCGCGGCGCGTATTCCGTGGAAGGGGGCCGGTAATGGCTGAACCGCAAACCCAGGCTAAAAAAGCCGAATCCGAACTGATAAAAACCGTCGTGGCGGTGATTTTATTCACCGGCGTATGCGGTTTTTTGTATTTCCGGTATGTGTGGAAACCGTTTTCGGTGCGGATAGAGGCCGCCGAAACGAAAATTTCGCAGGTGGATTCCGATATCGCGCTCGCGCACGGCACGGCCAAGCGGCTGGACAAAATCACCGAGGAAATCGCCAAACTCAAAGTTCAGCAGGAGGCGGCCGAGAAGCGGCTGCCGCGCAGCAAGGACATTCCCGGCCTGATCAAGTCGGTGGTGGAGGATTCGCGCCGGCACAAGGTGTTTTTAAGCGTTATCGCTCCGGGCCCGAGCGTGAACAAGGCTTATTATACCGAAACCAATTACGAGTTGCGCGGCTCCGCCGCTTACCGGGATCTCGGGCATTTCCTGAACGCGATTTCCGGGTCCATGAGAATTTTCAACGTCAAGAATCTTTCTGTAAACA
>JAQVSV010000016.1 GCA_028700325.1 Elusimicrobiaceae bacterium
TCAACTGATGCCGAAAACCCAGCTGCAGGCCGGATATACGTTCGCGCAGGTGAAATACAAAGACAATACCAGAAACAACTCCAACATTCATAAAGTGGACGGTGGCCTTATGGGGCAAGTCGCGCCCAAAGTGACCGGAGAAATAATAGCCGGAGTACAGTTCCGGGATTACTCGAACAACTTTAACACCGCATCCAACAAAGCCACGACTTTCTCCTATGGAATTACGCTGGCCTGGACTCCGGGAGTCAATTCGACGCTTACGCTTAAAGGAATCCGGGACAATATCGAATCCATTTATGTGAACAGCCGCTACTACACCTCCACGCTCACCGATCTGGAATTCGAGCATAAGTTCGGCAAGCTGGTCGGCAACATGAGCATCGGCTACGAAAACGCGCGCTATCCCGAAATCACCACCGGTTACACCGACAAACGCAGCGACGATTATCTGCATGTGTCAGCCGATCTGGACTACAATATCCAGAAATGGCTTAAAGTCGGCGCGGGTTATATGTTCAGAAACCGCTCCTCCAACGAAAACACATATAACTACGACGATCACCAGGTCGCCTGCCAGATCAAAGCTACCTTTTAAATCTGCGTTTCCGTTGAAAAAAGCCCCCGTGAAAACGGGGGCTTTTTTATAAATCCCGCTCACAAAAGCCCGGGCGCCGGCCGGCACGACATGATGATTGCCGGAATGTCATAGCGGAGTGTGTATCCCCTTCGCAAGCAGTGCAAACGATTTTTGAATAAAAGATCCCCCGGCTTGGGGGCATTTCACAAACTGCCGAAACAAACCGGCTTCACGGTTTGGAAACATGGAATTATCCGGCGGATGCGATCCGGGCCGTTTGCCGCAAAACCGTTTCCGGCATAAGCGGAATGTTACGGATTTAAAGGGGGAACCTGTTTTTGAAACAACTGGCAAGCCTGCAAGCCGGATTTTATAGCGTTAAACGCCGCCAGAAAAACCGCATCGCTTTTGCCCATGGGATCCGGCAGCTCGCGGCCGGAGGTATTATGACAGTAATCGAGGAAAAGATGCATTTTCCGTATTGATTGCGGATATTTGTCAGCCAGAAACCCGTAATGAACGTGTTCCATGACCAGAATCAGGTCGGCACGATTGACCAGTTCCTCGGTAACCAGTTTGGCGGTATGCCGCACGTCCGCGATGCCTGCGGCGGCCAGAAATGCGCTCGCCTGGGGCGGTACACGGTAATAAGACTGCGCGGCAATCCCGGCGGAATCAACCGACACAGCCGCCCCGCCCGACCCGGCCAGAAACGCGGCGTATTTTTCCGCCACGAAACTGCGATTGACATTGCCGGTGCAGACAAACAATACGTTCATAGTTTAAAATTTTACATAATTTTGCGCGCAAAACCCTATTTTGCTATTCTGTAAGAAACTATCAAGGCCGCTTTCACGGAGAAGCCATGCACAGCGCAATCCGCCATACAGAAGAACTTATCGAACTGCTGACTAAAGTCAAAACAGAACTGGCTGATGAAATTGAGACACTCGCCCGGAAAATGTCGGAAACCCTGAAAACCGGCGGCAAAATCGTCACCATGGGCAACGGCGGCAGCGCGGCCGACGCGCAGCATATCGCGGCCGAATTCGTCGGCCGGTATAAACTGAACAGGCGGGCAATGCCCGCGCTGGCTCTCAATGTAAACACTTCCGCCATAACCGCGATAGGCAACGATTTCGGCTATGACGAGGTTTTCGCCCGCCAGATCGAGGCGTTCGCGCAGCAGGGCGATCTGGTGCTTGCCATATCCACCTCCGGCAACAGCGCGAACATAATAAAAGCCGTAACGGCGGCGCGCGCGCGCCAGTGCTATATAGCGGGCCTGCTGGGCGGATCCGGCGGCAAGCTCAAGGAACTGGTTGACCTGCCGATTGTCATCCCTTCCGGCAACACGCCCCGCATACAGGAATGCCATATTCATATCGCGCATATCGCATGCGAAATAGCCGAGCGGGAAAACGCCTCCTGATCCGTCGGCAAAACAATCGTAATCCCATTTGCTATAATATATACATATTATGTCAAAGAGATTCAGTTTATCCGTATGTCTTACCCTGTTAATCGCGGGTTGCGCGCCAGCGCAACCGAAAATAACGGCCCGAACCGCTGCGGCGGAGGTCGCCGTATCCACTCAAACCGCCACCGACAAACTGGATGAAACGGCGCTGCTTTCGGTAATAGACAAATTCGACCAGACCACCAATTACGAAATCCAGCCCGGAGATCTGCTTGAAATAACGATCTATCAGGAGCCGGAGATGAACCGCACCGTCCGCGTGAGCGGACAGGGCACCGTCAACATCCCTCTGGCCGGCAACACCGCAATCGGCGGGATCACTGTGCCGAAAGCCGAAGAGCTGCTGTCCGAAAAACTCAGCCAGTACCTGAAGTTTCCGCAGGTAAGCGTACTGATCAAGGAATATTCGAACAAACAGGTATATGTGCTGGGCGAGGTGAAAAAACCCGGCTCCATAGAACTGCCGATGGAACGGAAACTGAGCGTGCTGGAAGCGATCACCCTGTCCGGCGGGTTCACGGAAATAGCCGCGCAGGACCGCACCCGGATCCTGCGCAAGAAAAACGGGAAAAGCGAATTCATCAGCGTGCAGATTTCACGAATAACCAAGGAAGGCGATAAAAACGCCGATATTCTGCTGGAACCGAGCGATGTCGTTTTCGTGCCGCAAAGTTTCTTTTAACCCGGCCTGAGCCGTATGGGAATGTCATGACTGAACAGGAAAATTTGCAGGAAATAGATTTTCTTTATTACGGCGAAACTTTATTGCGCCGCAGGTGGATTCTGCTGTCTTGCTGGGCGGCGGTCGTTCTGCTGGTTCTGCTGGTAACGGTAAGAACACGGCCCGTCTATCAGGCCTCCAGCCTCATTGTAATTGAACGGGAGAAAAATTCCGGCGCGACAATTCAATCCGGCCCGATGGTGGAGCGCGACAATCTGGACTATTACCAGACGCAATACAAGCTCCTGCAAAGCCGCACTCTCCTGACAAAAGTTTATGACGCCTTGAAGCTGGGCCAATATGAGGATTTTGCCGAACCGAACGGAATTGAAAAGCTGTACCGCGCGATAACCATCTCGCCCGTTCAGAAAAGCCGGCTTGTGTACATACGGGCCAGTTCGCACGAGCCGAAACTGGCCGCCAGCATTTCAAACACGTTAAGCAACACCTACATACAGGGCAACATGAGCAACCAGCTGTTCATGTCGCAGGACGTGCTGAAGGCGCTGCAGGAACAGGAAGGCACAAAATCCTCGTCCGAATTATTCGATTCCCTGCCGGCCGTGGTGAACAATCCGCTTATACAGGAACTGAAGAAGGAGCGGGCGAACCGGCAGTCTGAAATAGCGTCTTTGTCGGGCCGCTACACGAAAGCGCATCCGACGGTGGTATCGCTGCAGGCCAATCTCGATTCCATCAGCCGCCAGATCGAACAGGAAATCAAACGCATAATCACCAGCCTGAAAATAGACCTGTCGGGCCAATTGCTCAGCAACAATATCCGCATGATTGATCCGGCCATAGTGCCGCTCAAACCCAGCAAACCGAAAAAGCTGCTTAATCTGGTTATCGGTGTCATAACCGGGTTCATTTTCGGGGTGCTGGTGGTGTTTATAGTCGAGGCGATAGACCAGACCATCCGCACTCAGGACGACGTGGAAACCAAACTGAAAATACCGTTTCTCACGCTGCTGCCCATAGACGAAGCCCACAAAAGCACCCAGACGAAAACACCCGCCTATCACACTTTGCTGGCGAAAGACCAGTCGCTCACCAGCGAAGCGGTGCGCAACCTGCGCACGATGATAGATTTCGCGGAAGTGACCGAACCGAACAAATCTTTTCTGGTAACCAGTTCCATGCAGGGCGAAGGGAAAAGCTATGTCTGCGCCAACATAGCGTTTTCAATCGCGCAGGCGGGTGAAAAAGTGTTGATAATAGACGGCGATCTGCGCCGTTCCAATATCCACAAGCTGTTCCGGATCTCCAACGCAAAAGGCGTAAGCGATTTTCTGGCGCGCGGGCGCGACGCACTGGAACTGCGGGAGCTGGTGCAGAAATCCGAACTGGAAAATCTTGATATCCTGCCCTGCGGGCCCCGGCCGCCCAACCCGGCGGAACTGCTCAATACCCCGCGGGTGTCCGCGCTGATTGACTGGGCCATGTGCAATTACGACCGGGTGATAATAGACTGTCCGCCGGTGTTTCCGATAAGCGACATCATGCTCTGGGGCAAATACATCGGCCGCTGCATCTTCATCGTGCGGCATGGCGAAACGCGCGTCAAACTGATCCAGAACGCGCTGGGCCAGCTTGAAAAAACCGGAGTGAAAATGCTGGGCGCGGTGGTGAACATGTCAAAACTGGGCGGTCTGTCCTACTCTTATTACGGCAGCTATTACAAATACAAGTACAATTACAATTATCAGGCCGACAGCGACTCTTCCGACAAAAAAGAGGAAACCTGAAACAAGGCGAGCCCGCGTTTATAACGCCGGATCGCGTTAATATTTTGATTGAACACAAGGCCCGGAACAACCGGGCCTTGCCCTGAAAAGGATAATCAGAGTGCCACAACAAACCACTATCGCGGCGGTCATACTGGCGGGCGGATACGGAACGCGGCTGTGGCCGCTGAGCCGGCGCAACCGTCCGAAGCAGTTTATCCGGTTCGACGGAGAACTCAGCCTGTTCGGCAACACCCTGGCCCGCGCGGCGGCTCTCACCGACAGGATTACCGTAGTCACCGCGCTTGAGTTAAAGCAACTCACATCCGCCGAACTGCAGGGCGAAAACGGAGTGCAAGTGCTGCTGGAACCCGTCGGCAGGCAGACCGCACCGTCGGCGGGACTGGCGGCACTGTCATATCTGATAGCCGGATCTGATCCGATACTGCTTATTATGCCGGCGGACCACCATATCCGCAACACCCGGGATTTTACAGCCGCCATGCGTAACGCCGTTGCGCTTGCCGAAAGAGAGAACGCGCTAGTCTGCGCAGGCAAAAAAGCCGTTTCGCCCGAAACCGGCTTCGGCTACCTGCGGGCCGAACCCGGCGGCCGAATCACTCGGTTTGTGGAAAAACCGCCGCGGACTCAGGCGGAGGAATTCGTCAAAACCGGGCAGTATCGCTGGAACACGGGCATTTTCGCGGTTCGTGCTTCGGTTTTGCTTGACGAGATAAAAACCCGCCTGCCGGAAGTTTATTCCGTGCTTGAAAAAATAAAAACGGCATCGCGGGCCAGCCTGCTCAATACCGAAGCGGTGGCGCGGATGTTCGGGAAAATGCCGGCGGTTTCAATAGACGCCGGCCTGATGCAGCACAATCCGCGCGCGTTCGCCGTGGAAGCGCAGTTCGACTGGAACGACGTAGGCTCCTGGCAGGGCGTATACGAAATCAGCGCGAAAGACCGCGCCGGCAACGCCGCACTGGGCGACGTGCGGCACAACGGCTGCACCGATTGTCTTTTAATTTCGGAATCCGGCCTTTTAGCCGCGCAAGGGCTTGCCGGGATGGCCTTAATCCAAACGGCGGACGCGACTCTGGCATGCCCGTTGAGCCAGACGCAGGCGGTACGCGAAATCACACGGGAACTCGCCGAGCAAAACCGCCCGGAACTGGATTTCCCGTCAGACGGAGCTGCTCATGACTGACAACTGGATTTTAGTGGCCGGAGGCGCGGGCTATATCGGCTCGCATGTGGCGAAAGAACTGACAAGACACGGGGTTCAGACGCTTACGCTAGACAATTTCGTGCGCGGCCACCGCGAACTGGCCAGATGGGGCGCCGTTGAGGAATGTGATCTCGCCGACAAAACACGCCTGCGCGAAATTTTTGAAAAATACCGCATTGCCGCGGTTTTCCACCTGTGCGCGTTCACCTATGTGGGCGAGAGCGGGCAGAACCCCGCCATGTACTACGAAAACAACGTGGGCAACACCATCAACCTGCTCAACGCGATGGCGGAAGGGGGAGTGCAACGTTTTGTTTTTTCGTCCACCTGCTCGACTTACGGCGAACCGCTTGAAATTCCCATTACGGAAACCCATCCGCAGAACCCCGTCAACGTGTACGCGCGCACGAAACTGATGGTGGAAACCATGCTCAAGGATTACGAGCGAGCCTACGGCATGAAACACGTCAATCTGCGCTACTTCAACGCCGCCGGCGCCGACGAAGCCGCCGAAACCGGCGAGTGGCACGAACCGGAAACCCACCTTATCCCGCTTATTCTTGACGCGGCGGCGGGTCTGCGCAAAGAAATCACCATTTTCGGAACCGACTACCCCACACCCGACGGCACCTGCGTGCGCGACTATATCCACGTCACCGACCTCGCGCGAGCGCACCTGCTTGCGCTAGATTACCTTGAGAAGGGGGGAGCAAGCGACGCGTTCAACCTGGGCAACGGCAAAGGTTTTTCAGTGCGCGAAGTTATCAAGGCCACCGAAAAAGTGACCGGCAGAACCATTGCCGTAAAGGAAACCGGGCGGCGCGCGGGCGATCCCGCCCGACTGATCGGCAGCAGCGCAAAAGCCAAAAAAATGCTCGGCTGGGAACCGCGCTACCCGGAACTGGAAAAAATCATCGAAACCGCCTGGCGCTGGCACCGGAAATTTAACAAGAAATGAAAGTATTCGGCGTTAACATAAACCTAAGCCACACTTTCTGGCTGACTGCAGTAGTATTTGCTCGGGCAGGAATGAGCTTGGTCGGAAGTATTTTGATTGCACGGATTGCCGGGGCAGAATTTTATGGCAAATACTTATATGTATTATCCCTAGCTGGTATTGGCGCATTGATAATGATACCCGGTTACAATAATGGGCTTATTAATTCCGCTGCAAATAATACATATGGGGATTTTAAAATCGCAGAAAAAGAAAAACTGAAATTTTATCCATACTATCTGCTGTTTTTTTGCCTAATAGCAGTTCTTATGTATGCGGTGGGCAAAGGATTTGACATAGCATTTGGTTTTATAATTTTTGGTATCTTTGCGGGCTTACTGCAGGCTTTTAACGGATATGACAGCTATTATGTCGGCTCAAAAAAGTATGTGGAATATTTTAAATGGAGCATGCTCGGTTCTTTTGCAACCATAATTCCAAGCATCACATACTTTGCTGCGCAACTAATATTCACTGCCACCATTCCGGTATCAGTCATTGTATCGGTCACCGTACTATGGCAATTATCCTGTCAGTTGGTTCAAAGAGCCATAGTAAAAAAACAATTAAACAATTCCATAACCAGTACGGGGTTGAAAAAATATGCCGCCAATCTCTCATATATGTCAATTGTTGGCAGTCTGCAAAGTTACATAGATCAATTTATTGTAGGTTCATTAATCAATTACTCGGCATTGGCTTACTACTCTTTAGCAAAACGAATTCTGGATGCACTTATTGACCTCTGCGGCAGTATGCAGAAATATCTCCAACCTCGCTTATTAAACAAAAGCCGGGAGATGGCGCGCATTTATTTCAAGACTTACCTTAAAGGATATCTGGCATTAATTCCTGCGCTAGGAATTATCTATGCTGTGTTGCCGTATTTTTTCACATCCTTTTACGGTCAGGAATTTTGCATTTCAGCTTACTATGCTAGATTATTGTTAATTATTCCCGTGGTAGACTTTCCTAACATTTATGTTGAAGCCTATCTCCGCGCAATCCAAAGTTATAAAGATATGTGGATGGCACGAATTATTGGTGTCATAATGCTTTTGACAATGGTACCATTAGTGGCGTTATTTCATATAGAAGGGCTGATAATATGCAAGATTGCCACTTATGCCATCACATCCGTTGCAATGATATATATTTTATATAAAGGTTCATTTAAGCACCGCTACACAAAACCAGTAAATCTAAAAATGCCATAGAATGATATGAACAGATTACTTCTTATCGGTCCTGATTTTTATGGGTATACAAACAACATTGCCGCTGTTTTTAAATCAAACGGATGGACAGTAACCGCCATACAGGTTAAACTCAAAACCGGCTCGTTTTACCGCCGGCAGGATGCGCAGTCAATATCCGCATATAATCTGCAAGTTACTGAAACTGCGCGGTCCGGCCGGTTCGATCACATTATTGTAGTCAAAGGCGAACATTTATTTGAAAGTACCCTTAAACATTTAAAACAAGCAGGAACAAGCGTTTTTTTGTTTTTGCAGGATTCCTGCCGCGGGTCAATCACCGGGCATTATTTAAAGTATTTTGACAAAATACTGACTTTTGAAGATACCGACACAAAATACCTGAAAAGTCTCGGATACAACGCCATATTTTTCGGGGCCGCAGTATCCCCTGATATCTATTACCCGCAGCCGGATATAATAAAAGATATCGATATTTGCTTCGTAGGGCATTTTTCCGAAGGACGTGAAGATATTCTATGGGCCATTATAAACCAGTTTCGGAATTTTAAGATCGCCATTGGCGGGCATTATTTAGGCAGACATCCCAAGTATTACCCCCGCTGGATAAAATACTATCTGCAAGGCGGGCATAAATACTTTTTGAACCGCGATATGACGCCTTCTGAAGTTTGCAATTTATATAACCGGACAAAGATTTGTCTCAACCTTATTCACACACAAAGCGTCGAAGGCTTTAACCCGAGGCTTTTGGAAATTGCAGCAACAAAATCTTTTCAATTATGTTCTGCTAACGCAATTCTTGAACGCGAATACAAAAGAATAGGTGTTGATATATTTCACAGCAATGCCGAAATGTATGAAAAAATTGAATTCTACCTTAACAATTCAAAAGAAAGTGAAAAATTAGCAGACCTCTCATATAAAATTGCATTGGAAAACACCTATAACAAAAAAATCACACTTCTAACATGATAAAACCATTAAAAGGATTATTTTGTGATTATCATAATTGCTATATTAAAGGAATCCATTAAAAAGCTTGTACAAAACCAATCTAGGACAATATAAATGAGCAAACCATTTGTTGAACACCGTGGAGGAGGCAAAACTAGTTTAAAGTTTGAGAGCATGGCAAGCAGATGGGATTCTGAATGGGCTTCGTCACAGAATCATTCTTTAGAAAAATTAGCGGAAAACATCAGTTGGTCGTATATAAAAAAATACATTGACACAAACGGACGAATTTTAGAAGCCGGATGCGGGCTTGCGAAATGGGTGGCGTTTTTGGAACAAAATGGTTATGAGGCATATGGTCTGGACTATTCTTCCGTTGCAATAGAAAATTCTCTCAAAATATGGCCGCAATTGCGATTAACACATGGAGATTTAAGGACTACCCCATACGAAAGTAACTTTTTTTCGGGTATAGTCAGTTTTGGAGCAATCGAACACGATATAAACGGACCTGAAAAAATGTTAGTGGAACTTTATAGAATACTAAAATCTGGTGGAATAATGTTTTGCACTGTGCCTTGCATGAACTATTTTCGCAGAACCGGATGGATGGCGGCAAAAGACTGGCTTGTCTGCAACCCTTTCATTCGGAGATTATTTGGGCGAAATCCTGATGATATCCAATTTTATGAGTATGTATTTACACCCCGGCAGTATAAAACCGCACTGGAACAAGCAGGATTTACAATAGTAGCGTTATTTCCCTTAACACCTAATATTAACAGAAGTGATGGATGGTTAAAAAAAACCATCATTTCCGTAATTCATAAACACTGCCCGTGGTGCACAACTCACATGATGGGCGCGATTTGCAGAAAATAATATGCAACCCTTAATACTCCATATCGCAGGATTTGCACCCGCATACGGAGGAAATTTCATTGCCTCTTTGGCGGTGGTTCGGGAGAACTGCAAAAACAATGGGCGGGATTTCGCACTTATATTACCACAAGAAGCGCAGGAGCGGCCTTGGTGCAAAGATTTGATATCAAAAGGCTGGGATATACATTTCATTACCAGGAAATCTATTGTTGGAAATGTTTACCAGCTAATAAAAATTTGTACGAGAAAAAAACCTAAAATATTGCATACACATTTCACCGAGTTCGATATAGCCGCATGGTTGACTGCGCACATTATTAGCCTTGCCCAACGGAGAACAATTAGAACAATATGGCATATTCACTCAGATTTTCCGATCCAGAATACTTTCCTAAGAAAGCTCAAGGATCTCATTAAGTTCAGGGCTATGGGCAGGTCGGCTTATATCATTATAGTAAGCAATCATTTGAAGAATCGGCCGTTAGCAGCCGGATTTAATAAAAATAGAATATTTGTTGTAGCAAACGGCATAAGCTTTGACAGATTATACAATCCCCAAAATAAGACAAGTATATTTAAAAAGCTGGGGCTAAAAAAGGATACTACTGTACTTATGTTCGGCTGGCATCCTTTTATTAAAGGAGTGGATATAGCGCTCTCCGCTTTCGAAATTGTGCAAAAAACAAGACCGGATATCTCACTGGTAATTGTAGGCCTGGATAAAACAAAAACCGAACTCGCGCGCAGATACACCAAATACCCTGCATGGTTATATTTAATACCACCCACGCAAAACGTAACGGAATATTTTGCAAATGCCAATATATTTCTTTCTGCCAGCAGACGTGAAGGGTTTCCATATTCAGTTGCGGAGGCCATTGCCTGTGGCTGCTTGATAATTTCCAGTAATATTCCCGCATTGGAATGGATGAAAAATAATATTAACTGTTTATGGCATGAACCTGAAAATACGCATGAATTGGCAAGCAATATTCTTTCCTATATGGCACTACATGGTGAAGATACAATAATTAAAATTGTCAAACCAAACATAGATTTTATAAAAGAAAGGTATTCAGCAGAAAGATACGCTCGAAACCTTGTGAAAATATATAACGATATAACTTTCAAACAGATATGAATCATTACAAATCCCAGATTAACAAAGCAGTTTCCGGAGAACATCTCCTGCATCTGGCATTTTATGCCTTTCTTCTATGGATACCCATTGAAACACTTTTCGTCATAACTAGCGAATCTGGCGATAATCTTACAATTTCAAGACTGTTAGGCTATTTTCTATTCATAATGGCACTGGCTAACTACAAAATATGTTTCAATAGATTTCCATTGGTTTTTTGGTTGACATTCTTTTTCATCACAACCTATATCGTTTCGATACTCTGGATCCCGGCCAACATGACAGAAGAAGCGGTACAAAGCATAGCTACACTCATGCAAATGTTTGTCCTCTTCATAATTTCACTTAACCTTTTTCGAAAGGCAAGCTTTAGAGAATCCGTTTTTCGCATTTACGGCTGGTGGACAACTATCGTGGCTGCCGCCATGTTATGGGGCGATTTGGGAATCGATTATTCAGATTCCGGCCGATTGTCAATGGGGTTGGAAAACCCTAATGTTTTAGCCGGAACATTTGCAATAGGCGTTGCATGTATTGTGAATGACAAAAAATTATTTGTGGCAAAACTCTTTATACTTCGTCTATGCCTAAACTTGATGGCATTTACTGTGCTAATGCTGGCAATAATAAAAACAGGATCGCGTGGAGGATTAATTGCCGCACTTGCAGGTATTATTGCACTGGGCCTTTGCGGAGGCAAAACAAACCGCACTGCAAAAAATTTATTTATCTCAGCGGTAAGTATTGGCGTTTTAGGCTATCTCATTTTGCAAGAATTTGGCAGTGGAGGATTAACCGCCATAAGATTGATTAACACATGGGACACCGGTGATACCGCCGGGCGAACAATCATATGGAAAGCCGCTTGGGATATGATTTTATCAAAACCATTGCTCGGCTACGGTTGCTATAATAATTTTGTGGAATTAGGAAATAATTTAGGGTTGTACACTGGCAGGGATACTCACAATCTTTTTCTGGCGGTATTAACTTCTGTGGGATTAATCGGCGGTTTGCCATTTATATACGCCATATTACTTACTTGGTTTAAATCATGGCGTTTTGGCAGAATGGAAAGCAATTCAATATATTTTGCAACAATGAGCACAGTAATTGCAATAAATACATCTGGAACGGGGTATCACCAAAAGATATTCTGGGTGGTTTTGGCAGCTGCTGTTGCCAGTGGGCTTGAATATGATTCAGTAAAATCCAATCCGAGGAAAATTAGCGGATGAATCAACGGAAAATACTTTTTATTATTGAAAGCATGGGAGGCGGCGGAGCGGAACGCTCTGCCCATAGTATCGCCAGTAGTTTAACAAAAGATTTTATCGTTGAATTCCTGCTTCTCAACAATGCATGGAATTATTCTAAAATAAACAATATTAAAGTATCTGTTATTTCCAGTGTAAACCTTATCGTACAGATAGTCGCAATCGCACACCATATAAAAAAAACAAAACCAGATATGGTTGTTTCAGTTTTACCATCAGCAGCCTTGCGGGTCTTGGTGATTCGGCGACTTTGCAGAAGCTTGAATTTCCGATGGATAGTAAGGTTAGCCACCGTGTATACAAAGCAGCAAAAAAACCACAACCTTATAACAAAAATACGAAACAAGTTTTTCGAACAGATATCTAACTACGCTGACAGGATATTAATCATATCTGAAGAATCGAAATCAGATTTGATAACAAACCTTTCATTTAAACCCAATAAAATTACCGTCATCGCAAATGGAACAGACAAACAAAAAATTATCACAAACAGCATTGAACCCATTGAAACACCATTATCATTCAAAGAAATCCCGCTCATAATTTCGGCAGG
The DNA here is from genome assembly GCA_028700325.1 of Elusimicrobiaceae bacterium. Lineage (NCBI taxonomy): Bacteria > Pseudomonadati > Elusimicrobiota > Elusimicrobia > Elusimicrobiales > Elusimicrobiaceae > Elusimicrobiaceae bacterium. Next base: position 12,764 of record JAQVSV010000016.1, read on the forward strand.
CAGGATGAGTGAGGAAAAAAATCATAGCCTGCTTATTTCGGCTTTCAATGAAGTTCAGAAGCAAAAAGCGTGTCGGCTTGCCCTGCTGGGTAACGGTCCACTAAGAGACGACCTTAGGAAACAGGCAAAAAACCTAAATCTTGGAGGAAGTGTAATATTATTACCATTCCAGAAAAATCCATGGAAATATATTGCCGCGGCTGATGTTTTTGTTTTACCATCTATCTACGAGGGATATCCCAATATATTGATTGAAGCAATGTTATGTAAAACTCCAATTATTACAACGAACTGGGGCGCGGGGCTTGCTGAAATAACCATGGGCAAAGAAGTTTGCGTTACAGTGGAAAAGAACAATCCCATGGAAATGAGCAAAGCCATACTGACCCTTTTAAACAATCCCGCATATGCGGACAAACTTCGCCAGCAGGCTTTCCAGCACGCCATGAAAAATCTGTACGATATAAAAGATGCCGTCCGCCTCTATGAAACTGAAATAAAAACCGTTTTAAATGACGCGGAGAAACGGCATGATTAAACGAATCCTGATAATAACCGAATCACTCGCTTTGGGTGGAGCCGAGACGATTGCGGTTAACCTGGCAAACGCGCTTTGCAAAAATGGCTATACGGCAGGCCTTGCCGCGCATCCCGGTCCTCTAGCCGAAAAGCTAGACAAAACCGTTTCGTTTTTTTATTTGCCGAAGTACAGCTTTGCCGCAATTGTCGAAATCTTAAGAACCCTTGAGAAAACTATTTTAACGTTCCGCCCTGACATCATACACTGCAATAACGCCACACATTGCCTGCTGGTAAAATTACTGCTTAAGCTACTGGGAACCAAAGAAACGACGCTGATTCTTACTTATCATTCCAACAAAACAACACGGATGCCCAATTGTATCTCCGGCCCAATATTCAACCGGATGACAGACAGAATTATTGCCATTGCCGGACATCGGAAAAAAACACTGCTGGCGTTGGGAGTAGAAAAAGAAAAATTATTTTCCATCCCTAACTTTATTGACCTTGAACAATGGAACATAAAACGCACGACTTTCAGCAAAAAACAATTCAGAAAGGCCCTGGGGCTTGATGAGGATGCTCCCGTCCTGCTCACTGCCGGACGGCTTATACAGTCAAAACGGATTAATCTGTTCCTGGAAATTACCGCCGCCATAATACAAACAGTTCCCGCGACAAGGGCAATTGTTGTCGGCGACGGACCGGAATTGAATAAGCTTAAAAACTTTGCCGTACGCCTGGGCATTGGCGAGCGGGTCGTTTTTGCCGGTTTGCAGCAGGATATGGCATCTTTTTATCTGGGGGCGGATGTCTTTGTGTTTCCATCGGAACATGAAGTGCTGCCGATGGTGCTGATTGAAGCCGGCACGGCGGGCCTGCCGGCAGTGGCTTCCAATATCCCCGGCAATGATGAAATTGTAATTGACGGCAAAACCGGATTTCTGATTTCAGGCACAGCAGAGGATTACACACATAAAATCAAAATGTTGTTGGATAATCCTGATATGCGTGCGAAGTTTTCCGCAAACGCGCTGGCCGAAGCGGGCCGGTTCGATGACGAAGTCTGCGTTAAGAAAATCTTGGAAATTTATGATCGATAGACCTTTCGCAAGTATTATCATTCCGTGCAGAAACGAAGAACGGCATATCGCCTCCTGCCTTGATGCCGTGCTGGCGTTCGACTGGCCGAAAGGTAAACTGGAAATACTGCTTGTAGACGGCATGAGCACCGACAAGACTGCCGCCATTATCTCCGAATACGCCGGAAAACATCCATTTATCAAATTACTGACAAACCCGGCCATGATTGCTCCGCCCGCGATGAATATCGGGATAAAAGCGGCAAAAGGAGAAATTATAGTACGGCTGGACGCACATTCCGAATATCCTGCTGACTATTTATCCCGCTGTATAGACCTTTTGCAATCCACAAATGCCGCCAACGCGGGAGGTCGTTTTATTAACATAAAAAACGGCGACAGCGTTTGGGCTGAAGCAGTGCAATTTGTTACAGGGCATAAATTCGGCGTGGGAAACGGTGTCTTCCGCACCGGTGCAAAACCCGGCTTTGTGGATACGGTGCCGTTCGGAACATTCCACCGGGATATTTTTGACAAAGTCGGGTATTTCGACGAGCGGTTGACCCGCAACCAGGACAATGAATTCAATGAGCGCCTGATCCGGGCCGGTTACAAAATAGCGTTCGACCCGGAAATTAAAATTTATTACAAAAATCAGGCGACGCTGGGCGGCCTGCTCAAACAGGCATTCTCGACCGCCGCGTGGAACGTTTACACTCTAAAACTGTTTCCCTATACCTTCCGCTGGCGACGTTTTATACCTGCGGTATTTACGCTTTATCTGGTGTCCATTATGTGCATTGCTCCGTGGCTTGACGGTTTTGTCTGGCTTTATACCGTGCCTGGAGCCATCTACGCTGTAGCCTGCGTTATAATATCGTTTTCAGCAGGTTTAAACATAGAAACTCGGCTTGCGATATTTATCACTTTCCCGGCCTATCACCTGATCTATGGTGCAGGCACACTTTTTGGAATATTAGATTTGGTAAGCGGGCACTGGCGACGGAAACTAGGCCAGCCTCTGAAACGCTGAGATAAAAAAGGTAAAATCAGATATAAATGGAAAATTCGGGGAAAAGGCTGAAAAAAGCCTACGAAAAACGTAAAGCGATACCGAAAAACCGGTATTCGCTTCTTAATCCGGCACACCTGTCCATGCTGCAGTCGCGCGAGCGGGCCATGTGGGAGGTTTTCGCCGAACTCAACCTGCATGACTTCAAAAATCTGAAAATTCTGGATATCGGGTGCGGTAGCGGCAGTCAGCTGCTCAATTTCCTGCACCATGGCGCAATTCCGCACAAAATCTCTGCGGCATTGACCTTTTGCCGGAACGCGTTTCCAGCGCAAAAAACATACTGTCATCAAGCGATATCAGGCTTGGCAACGCTACAAAGTTGCCATGGCAGGACGACGTATTTGATATTACTGTACAATTCACGGTGTTCACTTCCATTCTTGAGCCGGAAACTAAAAAACGGGTGGCGGCGGAAATTTTACGGGTGCTTAAACCCGGCGGAATATTAATCTGGTACGACTTTCACATGGACAATCCGGCTAATCACGATGTGAAAGGGGTAAAAAAAGCTGAAATCATGGCCTTGTTCCCAGGCTGTGAAATAAGACTTAAACGCATCACGCTTGCGCCTCCATTAACCCGTATTATTGCGCCATGCTCGGTCATATGCTGCCAACTTCTGGAAACACTGGCTTTGTTAAATACCCATTATATGGGTTACATAAGGAAACCGTAACCATGCAGATTCCATTTCACAAATCCTATATCACAGAAGACGAAATTAACGCCGTAGTCGAGGCCATGAAGTCCGGCTGGATAACCATGGGCCCAAAAACCATCGAATTCGAGAACAAATTCCGCGATTACATTTTTGAAGACTCGAACGTTGCCCCGGAAAACAGGTTCGCCGTTTCCGTAAACTCGGCCACAGCCGCTTTGCACCTCGCGCTCAAGGCCATCGGCCTGCAGCGCGGCGACGAGGTCATCATGCCCACCTGCACCTTCATCGCCACCGCCGAAGTGGTAACCTATTTCGGCGCAATACCGGTGCTGTGCGACATTGAATACGACACCCATAACATTGACGCCTCCAAAATCGAGCCGCTTGTTACCGCCAGAACCAAAGCCATTATGCCGGTACACTACGGCGGACAGATGTGCGATATGGACGCAATCGCCGCCATCGCAAAAAAACACGGACTGAAAGTTATCGAGGACGCCGCGCACTGCCTGCCGTCCTCTTACAAAAACCGCCGGGCCGGCACGCTCAGCGACATAACCTGCTTCAGCTTTTACGCGACAAAAACCCTCGCCTGCGGAGAGGGGGGAATGCTTGTCACAACCAATCCCGACTACGCGAAAACCGCGAAAATCAACCGGCTGCACGGCATAAGCCGCGACGCATGGGACCGCTATACCGCCCAAGGCAGCTGGTTTTATGAAGTGGTGGACAACGGCAACAAATACAACACCACCGACATTAACGCCGCAATCGGGCTTGCCCAGCTGGACAAGCTCGATTACATGCACAGCCGCCGCGCGGCAATCGCCGCGAGATACGACAGGACGTTCGCCGGGTCCGCTGTCATCCGGCCGGTTATAAAAGCCGGCCGTGAAACCTCCTGGCACCTTTACGCCATCAAGGTTAATAACCGTGACGAAGTGATGGCGAAACTGAAAGGGAACGGCATTTCAACGTCGCTTCATTTCATTCCGGTGCACCGGCAGCCATACTACATGAAAGAATACGGATACCGGCTGGAAAAGTACCCGATCGCGGAAAAGGTATACGCCCAAACCATATCGCTGCCGATTTTCACGGCCATGACGGAAGAGGAAGCGGACTTCACGGCCAAGGAAACACTCCGGCATGCCCGCTAGACTTTATGTCCCGGCAGGCAAACGCATGCTGGACATGACGCTGATAATATTCGCGCTGCCGCTGGTTATTCCGCTTTTCATTGCCGCGGCGCTCGCGGTTAAAGCCGGGGATGGCGGGCCGGTATTTTTCAGGCAGAAGCGCGCCGGCCTTGCTTTCCAGCCTTTTTTTATCCTGAAATTTCGCACGATGACGGAAAACGCCGAACGGCAGGGCGCCCAGATAACGGCCGGAGGCGACACCCGGATAACGCCGGTCGGAAAATTCCTGCGCGCCGCAAAGCTCGACGAGCTGCCCCAGCTTTTTAACGTGCTGAAAGGCGAGATGAGCCTTGTGGGGCCGCGCCCGGAGGTGGCCCGCTATGTGGAGCTGTTTCGCCAGGATTATGAAACCGTGCTGTCCGTGCGGCCCGGAATAACCGACTATGCCGCCATCGCATTTCGCAACGAAGAGGAACTGCTCGCCCGCTGCCAGCGCCCGCGGGACGCTTATGTTAACGAGATTCTGCCCGCCAAAATCGCGCTTTACAAAAAATATGTCGCGGAAATTTCTTTTTTGACAGATGTCAAAATACTTGCAAAAACTGCCGTGGCGGTGTTTTGCAGATGAACCTCGCGCTTATTGCCGCGCTTTCGGTGTTTGCGCCGCTCGCGTTCGCAAGCGTTGAGCCGTGGGCCAGGGCTCTGCTTGAAACCGGCATGCTGCTTGCCGCCGTTTTAACGGTTACCCGCAGCCGTTACCTTTACCCCTCGCGCGCCAGCACCACTATCGTTGCGGGCGCGCTGGCGGTGGCTTTGACAGGTCTGCTTCAGTCAGCCTCGGCGCACCCGGTGAACGCGCATGCCGGCTGGCTGCCGTTCACGGTCTGGCGGCCCGGCACCAGGGACGGCATTGTGCTGTGGTGCTGTTATGCGGCGTTTGCGTTCGCCGTGACGCAGGCGGTGGAACGGAAAATTCACCTGAAAATCGCCATGTGGTCAGTTTTCCTGACCGGCCTTGTGGTGGCATTCACCGGCATCTTCCAGAAAACCGGCAACGAAGTATACATCTACGGGCTGAGGAAGATATCCGGGACGGGTATGCCGCCATTCGGCCCGTTTATCAACCGCGACAACGCCGCCAGTTATCTGGTGATGAGCGCGCTTTGCGGGCTGGGCCTTTTTCTGTCCGGATTCGCCGCTTATGACAAATTCGCCGGGCGCGGCAAAAAACTGGATTTTTTCGCCCGGCAGGCCGTTATGGCGTTAATGCTCGGCATCAATATTTACGCGATCATATTCACCGGCTCGCGGGGAGGCATCCATTCATTCGCGGCGGCGCTGTTTATCGTGGCGGTGCTGGCGGCCTTTAAATTTTTGAAAGCCGGCCGGCGGACACTCGCGCTCGGCGGCGCCGGCCTGCTCGCCTGCGGATACCTGACCTTGATCCATTTCACGCCGGACCTGCTGGCCCGCAACTCCGAAGGATTCACGAGCACGGTGCTTATCCGCCTGTCCATGTACAAAAGCGGATTCGTGATGTTCAGGGATTTCCCGCTGTGGGGCGCGGGCCTTGATTCGCTGATCCACGCTTTCCCGTACTATCAGAATTACGCGGTCGTGCCGGGCACGGTTGAACATGTCCACTCCGACTGGCTGGAACTGGTTCTTACCGCAGGGCTTGCCGGCGCGCTGGCGTTCATGGCAGGACTAACGGCATTCATGTTCTACGCCGTGCGGACTGTAATGAAAAGCATGTCGCCGCAAAAAACCATCGCGGGGATCTGCCTGCTCGCCGCGGCAGTTGCTTTCTGCCTGCACGCCTGTTTTGATTTCCCGCTTCAGATTCCCGGCAACGCGCTGACCTTTTTCCTTATACTGGGGCTGTTAGGCACCAAAACCTTTGAAAAAGCGCGTGCGGATTTCGATGCAACCCGCAAACTGAAAACCCGATCCTCCCGTTACCGGGCGGCACTGGTTCCGGCCGCCGCCATATTGGGAATACTGGCATTGCCGCCGGGACTGGCGAACATATGCCGGCTGGACGCCGCCGGACTCGATCCCGCAGGCAAAGCGGTTCTGCTTGAAAAATCGCTGCTGTGGCAGGCCGACCCACGCACAGCGCGCAGCGCCGCCATAAATTATTACAACATGGCGGTCCGCGAACCGGAGAAAAGACGTTTTTATCTCAACAAAGCCGCGGAAACATATATGCCCTATCTAAAGCTGACACCGCTTAACATTCCGTTGAAAAAAACCGCCGCCAAAACAGCGGATTTCATGGCCTCCGACCGTCATGATTCCGGCAGCAAAAACAAATCCCGCCAGCCTGGTCGGCAAACTACTGTCAATTAAGACGCTGTGCCAAAAGTCACGACAGATCTAGTGCTTTTGCCTTAGTTTTTTGTTATCATTGAGATATGCCGCATCGTTTTTCGAGATACAATAGATTAATTATCCTGACCGCAGATGCCGGTTCGGTAGCATTGTCGTTTCTGCTGGCGTTTCTGCTGCGCTTTGATTTTCACATACCGGCTGTTCAGATGGATTCCATGCTTATGGCTATCCCGCTGGCTGTCGGGATACGCATAGGCGCGCTGGAATTTTTCGAAATCTACAAAGGTCTTTCGCGCTACGCAAGCATCAGGGAACTGGGCAATATTCTAAAAGCGGTGCTCATTGCCCAGTTGGGCATAGCGGCGCTGCTGCCGTTTTTAAGGCCCGGGTTTCCGCGCTCGATACTCATTCTGGAACCATTGCTGACGCTTCTGCTTATAGGAGGCTCGCGTTACTTTATCCGGCTGACCCGTAACTGGCGTTACGGAACAAAACATACCTCCGATACTCTGCCGAAAATGCTGATCTTCGGCGCGGGCGATATGGGAGAAGCGTTGCTCAGAAGCATGCTGGACTCGGAACACCCGACCGCGCGCATTGTGGGGTTTCTTGACGACAATCCCAGCAAATGGGGCCGCCACATTCACGGCATAACCATTTTCGGAGGCAAGAACAAACTCACGAAAATCATCAAAGACTGCGAGGTGGACGAAGTGGTGGTCGCCATATCCGCCTCCAAGGGCAGGATCATCCGCGAACTGATCGAAATCTACTCCCGGAATATTGACAGGAAAGTGCTGTTTAAAACCGTTCCGGCAATGGAAGATGTTATAAAAGGGATGTCGCCGTCCACGCATCTGCGCAACATCAAGCTGTCGGATCTGCTGCAGCGCAAACCGGTTACGCTTGATATGGAAGCGGTTATCGGACTGCTGTCCGGGAAAACCATACTGATAACCGGCGCGGGCGGTACTATCGGCAGCGAGGTGTGCAGGCAGATCCTGTCCTATAATCCGAAACGGATTATCCTGCTGGAAAACAACAATACCGCGCTGTTTAACATTGACCGAGAATTGAACGACAAACATCCGGCCGCGAAGTTCGTGTCGGTCGCGGGCGATATCCGCGACCGGGAAACCTTGAAAAACATTTTTGAGACCTACAGTCCGACAGTAATATTTCACGCCGCGGCGCACAAACATGTCCCGCTGATGGAGCATAACCCTCAGGAAGCCGTAAAAAACAACGTGCTGGGCACACGGCTGGTCGCGGAAACCGCGGCTCAATACGGGGCGGAACGGTTTCTGTTCATCTCGACCGACAAGGCAGTGCGCCCTTCAAGCGTAATGGGCGCGACAAAACAGCTCGCCGAACGGATGCTCAACTCTTTCGCTGCTAAACATCCCGGCACGCGGTTCATGTCGGTGCGGTTCGGCAACGTGCTGGGCAGCTCCGGCAGCGCGGTACAGATTTTCCAGGAACAGATCGCCGCCGGCGGGCCGGTTACAGTCACCGACGAAAACACCACCCGCTATTTCATGACGACCGAGGAAGCCGTGCAGCTTATTCTGCAGGCCTGCTCCATGGGCAAGGGCGGAGAAGTGTTTGTGCTGAATATGGGCACTTCGGTGAAAGTGCTTGATCTGGCAAAAAATCTCATTGCTTTAAACGGACTGGAACCCGGCCGCGACATCAAAATCAAGATCATCGGCCTGCGGCCCGGCGAAAAACTGCATGAGGAACTGTTCCGTGATTCCGACATACGAAAAGACACCGGGCACGGCGATATTTTCGCGGCTGTTCCTGACCATCTCGACGGCGACCTGCTTGACCGCCAGATGCGTCAGCTTATGGAAGCGGTAAAACTGCACGACCCTGTTCCGGCGCTTAAACTCATAGCTGAAGCGGTTCCGACCTACAAGGGACACCCGCTGCTGAAAGCGGACCACGCCAAATGAACATGCCAGCCGGCCTGAAAACCACGCTGACGGCCGCAGCTTACGCTCTCTTTTGCGGCACGGCCTCGGCCTGGCGGCTCATTCCCGGCATGGCGGAACAGCCGCCGGCCGAAAATTTTTTCCCGATCGGGATCTACGGAGTGCTTTCGCCGGACTCGGTGCCTTTGCTCAAGGAAGCGGGCTTTAACACAATCCAGACTTACACGCAGGCGCCTGATAAAATTGCCGCGCTTGCGACGGCCTGCCGCAAGAACGGAATGAAACTGGTGTCCTCGCCCTACCGGGTAATGGGTTCGCCTTATGCGAAAGAAGCGCGGAAAACATGGCCGATACTGGCGTGGTATCTGTATGATGAGCCGGAGGTGCACAGCCTTACTCCGCCCGAACTGTTTTTGAAATATATGGAAGTGAAGAACTGGTCGCAGAACCAGCGGACGGTTTTCGTGACAGGCGAAGGGAAATGCGCCGTGGCATACGGAAAATCCGCCGACGCGCTGATGGTGGACTGGTATCCGGTTCCGCACCTGCCTCTTGAAAGCGCCGGCAGGCAGATTGACACCGCGCTCAAAGGCCTCGGGATCATCAACCAGCCGTTAAAACCGGTCTGGGCGGTGCTGCAGGCATTTAACTGGCTGTACTACCCGCAGCACAGCAGGAACCGGATCGGCCGCTATCCGACCGCCGCCGAACTGCGTTTTATGACCTACCATTCTGTTTTATCGGGCGCGAAAGGCGTGTTTTATTTCACTTTCACCAACAGCAGCACCGGACTGCCGCTCACCGAATATCCGGAGCTCTGGCACAATCTCTCAAAAACGGTGAAAGAAATCGCCGGCTTGCGGAAAGTGCTTGAGTCCGGCACGGAAACGGAATGCCCCGCGGCCTGCGCCGGACCGCTCGCCTGCCGGGCATGGAAATACGACGGGAAAACCTATCTTGTAGCCGCCAACACGGCCAATACCCATACCGTCATGCCGAAAGCGCTGCGCGACGACAGAAAATGGACGGTGCTGTTTGAGCGGTCCGCCAAAATAGAAGACCTGACGGAAGAACGCAGACACCCCCGTTTCAGCCCTTACCGGGTATTCGTATTGCGCAGCCGCTGACCGCGTGCCGGGCCGGCCCGGTGCCATGCCCGGAAACTTTTAAATCCGGTTCCCATATCCCAAGGTTTGATATATAATATACATGTGAGCGGAAAACGTTTCAAAAGAGTCACTGCCGCCGTTTTGACCGCAACGGCTTTCTGCGCTGTATGCAGCGCATTCTTTCCAATCTGTATGGACGGGCCCGCCGCGCCGGAAGAGTATCGGCTTTTGAAAACCGCGGGGTTTAACTGTGTGTCAGTTTCCTCCGCCGGAAGCGGCGCGATGCCGCAAATCATCAAATCCGCAAAAGCCGCGGGCCTGCGGCTTATCCTGCCGCAGGCCGCGCTTGACGAAAACACCGTGAAAAACGTCTGGGCCGCATACGGCGGCTCAAACGCCGGGACCAACAGCATTATCACGGTCGCCGGCAGCGCGGCAGCGGCTTTCAAACTTGTTGAAAAATACAGCTACATTCTGCTTGCTCCTGCCTCGCAGTCCGATCCGCTCGCCTGCTCAAGACAAACAGGCCTGCTTACCGGCGCCATCAAACTCGCGGGGAAGAAAAGCGTGACCGAAGGCGTGTTCTGCCGGGTTCCATCCGATTTTTCGGACACGGCGGGCTTTCCGGTTTTTGAAACGCTGCGGTTCGCCGCATGGAGCGCGGTTGCCTCCGGAGCAACCGGAATTTTTTACGGGCCGGCCGCGCCCGCCAGGCTTTCCGAACTCGGAGATCTGCTCGCCTGCGCCGCGCGCGTGAACGCCGAACTGGCCGACATGGCTCCGGTCGTTTCAGCCGCCCGCGCCGAACAGCCGCCGCTGCGCGCGCCCGCGCCGCTGCGCGCCGCCGCCTGGCGACACCACGGCAGACTCTATACCGTTTTGATAAACACCGGCCCGTCCGCCATGGCCGCTCCGGCTGAACTGCTGAACGGGCGGTTCCGCCCGCTGTTCGAAACCAACAGGGACGTGCGCGCCAGCCTCGCGCTTTATAAAGGCCGATATTATATACAGGGGCACCGTGTTCTGGTGCTGGAAAGCTGACTTTATGACCCCAAAACCGCTTAAAAAATATTTGACAGGCCCATTAGCGCGGGTTACCCGGTTCGCGGCGCTGCTTGCGCTGGCGGGCTGCGCCGGCGCGCCGAAACTGGAAGGCCCGCAGTTGCCGCCGGCCGAGCAGCCTGTTGCGCAGGCTCCCGCGGCAAAGGAACCGGGGCTGGTGTTCAGATCGCCGGGAAAAATCAAAATCTTTTCGCATTCGGAAACAAACTGGCGGTACCGCGACCTGCCCGCCGGACTTGACGCAGGTGACCGCATCCGTGTCGCGCCGGACAGCGGTTTTGCGGAAATCTATCTGCACAGGAATATCCTGATCCGGCTCGGCGCGGCCAGCACGCTGGGCATCATAAGCACCGCTCCGGCGGCTTTTGAACTGATAGCTGGGCAGGTGGAAATCTGGAATAATTCAGGCGCCGGGCTAAGCATCATATCGGAAGGCGCGGCGATAACCGCGGGCAATGGCACGCTGCTGGCCCGCATCACCGGGAAAAACAGCATTGAGGCCTGGGCTTACAAAAACAGCATCACGGTGAAAAAAGACGCCTCGACCCAATTGGTGCCGGAAATGAAAAAATTATTTCTCTCGGCGGAAGGAGCGTTTTACCTCTCGCCGATCGGACGGTTTAACAAAATACCGCCCATGCCGGAGCCGGACGCGCAACTGGTCCGGCAGGTGGATTCGCTATTTGCGCCGGAACGCTGACCCCGGAGGAGAATTTTCGCGATGAAAAACAGAACTGTGGCGGTAGGCTGTGACCATGCGGGTTTCGCGCTGAAACAGACTGTGATAGACCGGATAATCAAAAACGGCGATACCGCGCTTGATCTGGGAACCTGCGGCACCGACTCGGTGGATTATCCGGATTTCGCCAGAGCGGTGGCCCTCAAAGTGGCCGGCGGCGAAGCCGGACTGGGCGTGTTGATCTGCGGCAGCGGCGTGGGGGTCTGCATCGCCGCCAACAAATTCAAAAACATACGGGCCGGGCTGTGCCATGACACCTATTCGGCTGCGCAGGGTGTGGAGCACGACCATATGAACGTGCTGTGCCTAGGCGCGCGGATAGTGGGTGCGGCGGTGGCGGAATCAATCGTGGACGCGTTCCTGAAAGCCCGGCAAACCACCGAGGGCCGGCATTTGCGGCGGCTGGGCAAAATATCCGAGATTGAAAAAGAGAACATGAAATAAAGCAGAAACAGAACCTTGGGACAGGGGAACCATGGCGGAAAACAAACTTCTTGGACTGAAGCGGCTGGGACAGAGCGTATGGCTCGACAACCTCACCCGTGATTATCTTGATTCCGGCCGGTTCGAACGCTGGATCAGCGAAGACGGCGTTTGCGGAGTAACCTCCAACCCGACTATTTTCGAAAAAGCCATCACCTCCAGCGCGGCGTACGACAAGGATATCAAACGCCTGGCTCAAGCCGGCCTCTCGCCCGAGCGGATTTTCGAGGAACTGGCGGTTGAGGATATCCGCCGCGCGGCCGACATTTTCCGCCCGGTGCACGACAGATCCGGCGGGGCGGACGGGTTCATCAGCATCGAAGTGCCGCCCGCGCTCGCGCACGACGCCGACGCCACGTTGATAAAAGGCCGGGAACTGTTCAAAAAAATCGGCCGCCCCAACGTGATGATAAAAGTGCCCGCCACCCGCGCCGGCCTGCGCGCGGTCAAACTGCTGATTTTCGAAGGCGTCCATGTAAACGCGACGCTGCTTTTTTCGCCGCGCAGGTACGAGGAAACCGCGCTCGCCTATATTGAAGGGCTGGAATGGCGGTACCGGCGGGGCCTGCAGGTTGACTCGGTTAATTCCGTAGCGAGTTTCTTTGTCAGCCGCATTGACACCGAAATTGACGCGCTGCTCGACGAGGCGGCCGCCAACGCCTCCGATCCGGCCCGGAAAAACAGGCTGCTCGGCCTGAGGGGAAAAACCGCCATCGCCAACAGCAAGGAAGCGTACAAGGCGTTCTCGTCCATTTTCGCCACTTCGGAATCGTTTCTGCGCATGCGCGCCAACGGGGCGCGGGTGCAGCGTATTTTATGGGCGTCCACGGGCGCGAAAAACCCGGCCTATCCGCCCACCGTTTATGTGGACGGACTGATCGGCGCGGATACGGTAAACACCATGCCGGAAAAAACGCTCGACGCGTTTCGCGGCGCCGGAACACTTGCGGAAACTGTGGATAAAAACTATTGCACGGCCGCCGTACTGCTGGAAGAAATACGCGAACAGGGCGTGAAACTTGACGACGCGTATGACCGGCTTGAAAAAAACGGGATCGCCCAATTCGCCCGGTCATACGACCTGCTGACAGAGGCAATCGCGGCGAAAATAAAAACATTATAAACGACACGCAACGGAAAGGGGACTGGAACATGGCAACACTCAAACTGGGCAAAAAACTGGAAAAGAAAATTTCCCTCCGGACGCTGGAACAGAGCAATTTCGCGGCCAGGCTGTGGAAAAAAGACGCCACGCTCTGGCTGAACAGGCCCGACGAGGAAACCAAAAACCGCATGGGCTGGCTGACCGTGCCCGGCTTCATGCTGCAAAACAGCGCGGAACTGGAAACTTTCGCGGCGGACGCGGCGAAAGAGTTTAAATTCGCCGTCGTGCTGGGCATGGGCGGCTCAAGCCTCGCGCCGGAAGTGTTTGCGCGTGTTTTTCCGGTAAAAAAAGGGTATCCGCGGCTGCTGGTGCTCGACAGCACCAACCCCGCGTGGGTAGAGGAAATCCGGAAAACGGTGGATCTTGGAAAAACGCTTTTTATCTATTCCAGCAAATCCGGCGGAACGGTGGAGCCAAACTCGTTTTACCGGTATTTCCGGGCGGAACTGGAGAAAATCACCAGAACCCCGGGGAAACATTTTGTCGCGATAACGGACAAGGGATCCGGCCTTGAAACTCTGGCAAAAGAGCAGGGTTTCAGGAAAATCTTTATCAATCCGTCCGACATAGGGGGCCGGTTCTCCGCGCTTTCCTATTTCGGACTGGTGCCCGCCGCACTGATGGGCATAGACGTGCGCAAACTGCTTGAGCGCGCGGCCCGCGCCGGTGAGAACTGCAGGCGGACAGAACTTAAAACCAACGACGGCGTGCTGCTCGGCGCGGCGCTGGGCCAGTGCGCGCTTAGCGGGGCCGACAAACTGACCGTCATCACCGGGCCGGAACTGGAAACTTTCGGCCTGTGGATAGAGCAGTTAACCGGCGAAAGCACCGGAAAAAACGGCAAAGGGATAGTTCCCGTAGCGGGCGAAAAACCGCTGAAAAAACTCAATTACGGCAATGACCGGCTGTTCGTGGGAATAGGACTTGAAGCCGAATCCGTACTGGAAAAACTCGAAAAGGCGGGTCATTACACGGCGGCCCTTTCACTGGAGGACATCTATGATCTGGGCGCGCAGTTCATGCTTTGGGAAGTCGCAACAGCCGCGGCCGGCGCGGTGATGGGCATCAATCCCTACGACCAGCCCAACGTGCAGGAAGCTAAAAGCATGGCGCAGAAAGTGCTTTCCGCGTTCGATCCTAAAGCGCGGCCCGCACCGGTAAAAACCCCGCGGTTTTCGGCTTCGCAGGCCTATGCGGACAAAACCGTGACTGCCGCGAACTGGGCGGCAACGCTGTGCGGCTCGGTAAAGATGGGTGATTATATCGGCATTCTGGCTTACACGCCCGGCGGAACAAAGGAAGAAGCTTCGCTGAAGAAACTGCGCGCGCTGCTTGTGGAAACCACCGGCTGCGCCACGCTGTTCGGCTACGGGCCGCGTTATCTGCATTCCACCGGGCAGCTCCACAAGGGCGGCGCGAACAACGCCATATTTCTCATGATCACCTGCGACCCGCGGCGTGACCTGCCTGTGCCGGGCCAGAAATTCAGCTTTGACGGACTGTGTTCCGCACAGGCCGAGGGAGATTTCAAGGCGCTTGAAGCCAAAGGCCGCCGCGTAATACGCGTGCACCTGCCGGCTCCCTGCGCGAAAGGGCTGGCGGCGCTTAACGCCGGCCTGCTTGAAATAAGCAAAAATAAACAAAATGTGAGGGAGACCATGCCAGTAAAAACAAAACCCGTAACCAACAAAACCGCCACCACAACCAGCACCGCCGCAAAAACAACCGTGAAACCCGCTGTTGCAAAAGCGACCACCGCCACAACCCGGAAAACGACAACCACGAAAAAAACCGGCACGACAGAAACCGTCAACACTACTTATGTGACCATTGATTATCCCATTACCAACGAGACAATCAGCCAGTGCCACTATGTGTTCCGCATAGGCGCAAGTTCAAACGGCTATGTGGAACTGTGCCTCAACAACGGCGAATGGCTGCCATGCCGCCACTCGGTAGGCTACTGGTGGTACGACTGGAACGCGACGCCCGGCAATTACACCGCCACGGCGCGCATTACCACTCCCACCGGGGTGGTGACCACTAAAACGAAACGTTTTAAAGTGGCCTGAAATTTGAAGTAAAAAACCATTAGCCGTCCGGGCGCTATTAACCCCGGACGGCAATGGTACCGCATACGGAAGGCTCAAAAACCTGCCCTGAGTGGATATTTGTTGTAAAAACACAGCATGCAAGACACCGGCAAAAAACTTTTCATACGGACTTTCGGGTGCCAGATGAACGAGGCGGACTCCGACGAAATGTATCTCGCGCTGGCGCAGGCGGGATACCGGCTGACCGACGATATGGAAGACGCCGACGCCGTCCTGCTCAATACCTGCACCGTGCGGGAGCATGCGGAACACCGCGCGCTCTCGCTGGTGGGGCGGCTGAAGTTCTGGAAACAGCGCCGGACGGGAAGACTGATTATCGTGGCCGGCTGCGCGGCACAGAGGCTGGGAAGCGAACTGCGCCGGCGGTTCCCGCATGTTGATCTGGCGGCTGGCGCAAAAGACCTTGACCGGTTCGCCGAATTGTTCGCGTTTGCGGCGGACACCGGCGCAAAGGCTTTCCCGGTTGCGCAACGGAACGCGCCGCTTGTCGCCTATTCCACCATCATGCGCGGGTGCAGCCACGCCTGCGCCTACTGTATCGTGCCGGCGGTGAGAGGGCCGGGTGTTTCGCGCGATCCCGGTGAAATACTTGCGGAAATAAAAGACAAGGCGGCGCGCGGCGCGCGCGAAATCGTGCTGCTTGGCCAGACCGTGAACTCCTATCGCCACGCCGGCGGCGAAACGGATTTTCCCGCGCTGCTCAGAAAAGCGCACGCCATCGAGAGTATACAGAGAATCCGTTTCATAAGCCCGCATCCGGGCTACATCAACGAAGACTTCGCGGAAACGCTCGAACGCTTTCCGAAAATAGCGCGCCACATGCACCTGCCGGTACAAAGCGGCTCGGACCGGATCCTCGCCCTTATGAAGCGCGGCTACACCCGAGCCGGCCTGCTGGAAAAAATTTCGCTTTTAAAAACCCGCGTGCCGGATATTGCCGTATCAACTGACTTTATTGTAGGATTTCCTTCAGAGCAGGAAACCGATTTCGCGGATACGCTGTCGCTTGTTCGGGAATGCGGGTTCTCGTTCGCTTACTGTTTCAAGTATTCGCCCCGCGCGGGCACGCCTGCCGCGGAGATGCCCGAACAGCCTGACGGCATTACTCTGGAAGATCGGCTCGCAAGACTGCTGGCCGAAGTTAAGGAGACTGCGGCGCGGCGCTTTGAGGAACAGGTGGGCACAGTGCAGGAAACGCTTTTCGAAACACCTGACAAAGGACGCACCTCTACCAATTACTGGGTGCGGACGAAGTCGCAACAAACGCCGGGAACGCTGGTAAAAACGAAAATAACAGGGCTGCAGGGCAATACACTGCTGGCTGATCTATGACACCAAGGAACCATATGGAAAAGGAAAGCAAGTTTCAGGAGCGAAGAAAACATGTACGGCTGCCGATCATACACGGCGTGGTGGAACCGGTCAATCTGGCGTTTGAAGACAGTTCGGGCAATATGATAACGCAGCCCGCAATACTGTCGAATCTTTCGTCCGGCGGAATGCGGCTCATGACGTTTCTTGATCCTCCGAAAGGCAACCTGCTGGATATGTCGTTGGAACTGCCGGGCCTGGGCAAGATACCCGTGCAGGGCAGAATAGCCTGGGTGCGCGGCAAGGGCGGAGTGTTCATGACCGGCATAGCGTTCACCGAAATCGGCAAGACGGCCGTGGCCAGAATCAACGCGATGGCGGAAGATTACGAAGATTGCGAAACCCGCGTCACGCTCAAACTGCCGGAAGCCTGCGTAGGCAACTGCAAATGCCATTACCTGTGCAACAAGCCGCAGAAAGACGAAACCCTGTTTGAAACCAGGCCCGCCAGACCGGCCGGCAAAAAAACCGGCTCCGGCTCGCCGAAAAAGAAATAAACTTCCGGCAAATGACAAGCCCCCGCAACCCCGATCTGCGCCCGATAGTGATAATGGGCCCCACCGCCTCCGGCAAAACCGAACTGGCGCTGGAAACCGCCCGGGAGTGCGGGGGCGAAGTTATTTCGGCCGACTCCCGGCAGGTATACCGGCTCCTGTCGGCCGGCACGGCCAAGCCGCCGGGGCAATGGCGCGACACGCCATACGGTCCGGTCTATTTTGTGCGCGACATTGCGTGCCATCTGGTGGATTTTCTAGATCCGCAATCCTCGTACGACACGATGACGTTTATTGCGCAGGCGAAAAAACTCGCGCAGGACATAACGGCACGGGGAAAAACTCCTATTTTCGCGGGCGGGACGGGCATGTATATCCAGGCCTACTGGAACGGGCTGGACGATCTGCCCGAGGCCTCCCCTGAAATCCGCGAACGCCTGCACAGGGAAATACTGACCAGCGGCAACGCGACGGTGCATGCGCGGCTGGCAAGCGTTGATCCCGCCGCCGCAGCTAAAATACCTGCCGGCAACACGCAGCGCCTGATCCGCGCGCTGGAAGTGCATGAGCTGACGGGGCGTCCCATCTCGGCTATCTGGACGCGGGGCTATTACGGGGTATTGCCCACCCACGAGGCCGATTTTCTTGTCATTGAATGGGACAAGGAAATACTGCACGCCCGCATTCACGGCCGCACGAAACAGATTTTCGAGCCGATGCTGGAAGAAACCGCCGCGCTTTTGAACTCAGGCTGCCCGGCGGACTGTCCGGCCCTCAAGAGTCTGGGCTACCCACAGGCGCTTGACTGCATAAACAACGGAGCCAGCAGGCCCGACGCAATCCACAAAATCACCTCGCTCACCCAGTCCTACGCGAAACGGCAGATGACCTGGCTGAGAAGATATCAGAACGTGCCGCGCATCAGGCTCGCAAAACCGGAAGACTGGGATCCCGCGCGGCTGGCGGCCAAAATCCGCGACAACCGCGAAAACCGGGCCGAGCACAGCGTTTCGCTGTTTTGACACAGGACTCCCTAAATAAATGGAAAAAGCCATACTGGTGGGCGCGGAACTCAAATCCGCGCAGGCAGGGATCGGAGAATCGCTCGCGGAACTTGAGCGGCTGGCCAATACGGCCGGAGCGGAAGCGCTTAAAACCGTCGCGGCGCGGCTGCAGGCCTATAACCCCGCCACGTTTATCGGCAAGGGCAAGGCCCTGGAAATAGCGGAACTGGCGGAACAGCTCGAGGCGGACGCCGTCATTTTTGATGACGATTTGAGCCCGGCCCAGCAGCGCAATCTCGACGAGCTGATGCCCGCGAAAGTAATTGACCGCACGAGGCTGATTCTGGATATTTTCGCCCAGCGCGCCCGCACCCGCGAAGGCGTGCTGCAGGTGGAACTGGCGCAGCTCACCTACAATCTGCCCCGGCTGACCGGGCGCGGCACCGCCATGATGCAGCAGACCGGCGGCATCGGCACACGCGGGCCGGGCGAACGCAAGCTGGAATATGACCGGCGGCGCATCAGGGAGCGGATCGCGCGGCTGCAAACCGATATTGACGCGATCACCCGCGAGCGGCGCACCCAGCGCAAGAACCGCGCCAATATTCCGATGCCGCAAATTGCGCTGGCAGGCTATACAAACGCGGGCAAATCAACCCTTCTGAACCGGCTGACGGGAGGAAAGTCGGAAGTCTATGTGGACGACATGCTGTTCGCCACGCTCGACCCGACCACCCGGCGCGTTAACCTGCCAAGCGGCGGACAGGCGTTATTTTCGGATACCGTTGGTTTTATCCAGAAACTGCCGCACATGCTGGTGGCTTCGTTTCGGGCGACGCTTGAGGAAATCGCCGTGACCGACTGCGTAGTGCACGTCCGCAACGCCGCCAGCGAATTCGTGAACGAACAAAGCAAAACCGTGCAGGATACCCTCGCCGAAATCGGCGCGCAGGACGTGCCGGTGCTGGATGTTTTCAATAAAATTGACGCGGCCGACAAATTCACGCTCGCCGAACTGAAAACCCGATATCCGCAGGCGGTATTCATCTCCGCCACCGAAAATACCGGCGTGACGGAAATGCTCGAACGGGTAGAAACGCTGCTGAGCGCGCGCTGGAAACCGCGGGTTCTTACCGTACCGGCCGGCAAAGAGGCGCTTGTTGACACTATCTACACCACTGCGCTGGTGACCGGGCGCGCGCACGATGCGCAAGGCCGGACAATGCTTCATTTCATGGCTACGGACGGCAATTGGGCGCGCATACTCAAAAAATCCGGACAGCCCTGACGGCCCCGCTAACCCCGCCATCAAAGCACTGGCCCGGTGTTTCCGAATTTGTATAATGTATATGTATATACACCTCGCGGGCTGACCCGCGATACTCCCCAGAGGTATTGAAATGACTGAAATAGTATTGCTTCTTGCGGCAAGCTACATTCTCGGCGGAATCCCCTCGGGCTATCTGATAGCCCGGTCCGTAAAAGGAATAGACATCAGGGAGCACGGCTCCGGCAATCCGGGCGCGGCGAACGTATATCGCATAGTAGGCAAATGGGCGGGATGGGGGACCATGCTGGGCGACTCGCTCAAAGGGTTTGTGCCGGTTACCCTGGCCATTCATTTTTACCCGGACAATTACTGGCTCGCCATAGCCTGCGGCATCATGGCGATTATCAGCCATATGTGGAGCATTTTCCTTAAATTCCGGGGCGGCAAAGGCGTTGCCACGTCACTCGGCGTGTTTGCGGCTTTGCTGCCGGTGCCTACGCTGATAGCGTTTGTGGTGTTTGTGGTGTCGGTGGCGCTGAGCGGGCATATTTCGGTCGGCTCGATTGTGGCGGGCGTGACACTGCCGATCGTCAGCTTCGCCATGGGCAAGTATCCGCTGCCGTTTCTGGTGACGGTATCGCTGGTGTCCGCTCTGATAATAGTGCGCCATATTCCCAACATCAAACGCCTCATTAAAAATCAGGAACTGGCTTTTGAAGACGGCACAAAACGAGACCCTAAAGAGCTTCCCGCCAAGAAAAACTGACAATGATCAACAAAGTCGCCGTTTTCGGAGCCGGAGTATGGGGCAGCGTACTCGCCCAGCACATAGCCAAACAGGGCCGCAGCGTGGTGGTGTGGGAATACTTCGAGCATCTCGTAAATAAAATAGCAGAACACGGCGGCGCGCATCCGCATATCCCGGGCTTTCATTTCCGCCGCGATATCGTGATAACGCGCGATATGGACGCCGCGCTGGCCGATGCCGACCTGATCCTGATTGTCACGTCCTCCAAAAGCGTGCGCAGGCTGGCGCATGATATCGGCATCCGGCTCCGCGGCAAACGCATTCCCGTGGTAAGCGCGGCCAAAGGCATAGAAGACGAAAGCCTGCTGACCCTTACCGAAATCATCGAGCAGGAAATACCGGCCGAGAAAGATTGCGTAATGGCGTTTTCAGGCCCCAGTTTCGCGCTTGAAGTTGCGCACGCCATGCCGACAAAAATAGTGCTGGCGGGCCGCAACCGCAGACTGCTGGAGCGCACGGTTCCGGTTTTCAACAGTTATCCTATAAGCGTGGAGCTGTCGGACGATCCCACCGGAGTGCAGTGGGCGGGCGCGGCAAAAAACGTGCTGGCCATAGCCTGCGGCGTGGCGGAAGGGCTGGGCAAAACGATCAACACCAAGGCCGCGCTGGTGACTCTGGCCATGCGCGAAATGCACGACGTGGTGCTGGCCGCAGGCGGCACGGGTGAAACCGTATACGGGCTGGCGGGACTGGGCGATTTCATCCTGACGGGCACCTCCACGCTTTCGCGCAACACCCGGCTCGGCATAAAACTCGGGCAGGGCAAGGCGCTGGCTCAGGCGCGGGGTGAAATAAACACCGTGACCGAAGGCGCGGATTCCGTGGAAAGCATTTACAGCTTCGCGTGCGCGAAGAAATTGAACGTGCCGCTGATCAACGCGGTTCATGATATAATCAGAAAAGGCAGTCCGGCGGAAACCGTGCTGCATGCGCTGGGATTTTAAAAAAGGGGCGGGGCGCGCCCCGTGATTATGAACGGAAAAGAACTGGAAATCAGGATTTATTCTCTGGCGACGACCATGACCGACGCCATCGTGTTTCTGGAAGAGCTGAACGGCATACGCCTTCTGCCGATCTGGATAGGCCCGGTGGAAGGACAGGCAATCGCGATCAAATTTTCCGGGATACCGCTGCCGCGCCCGTTCACGCATGATTTATTGCTTTCTATCATAACGGCGACCAAACGCAAAATCACCAGAATCGTCATAGACAAGGTGGTGGACAACACCTATTATTCCTCGATCTATATGGCCGACGAAGGAGGCGAAGTCACGGTGATAGATTCGCGTCCGTCCGACGCGATCGCGCTGGCAGTGCGGGCCGGGTGCCCCATGTACATAACCGAAACCGTGTTTGAAGCCTCGCAGGTGCTTAACAAACCCATCAGCGAGGATGAAGTGAAAGATTTCAAATCGAAGATCCAGCACATCACGCCGCAGGATATCTTCGGCGATTTGAAGAAAAAAGAGAACGGGAACCCGGACGGCCCCGGAACCGACGGTTCCGGCCCCGACCAGGCCAAATAACTCCGCGCATGAACAGAACCGATATCGAAACCGAAGTGGCTAAACACTGCACCGACCGCGCGGAAGCGGCGCGGACGGTGCGCAAAACTTTCGAGATACTGGCTCAGGCGCTGAAAAACGGGGAACAGGTGACGGTATCGGGCTTCGGCTCTTTTCTGCCGCGCGTAAACAACGCGCGGCGGCGCAGACACCCCGCCACGGGCGAGATACTGGCGGTGCCGCCAAAAAAAACCGTGCGGTTCCGGGCTTCGCCCAAACTGCTGGAGTGATATTTTTATGGATCTGCAAGCCCTCAGCGAAAACGATTACTTTTCCATCGGCGACGTAAGCCGCATCTGCGGCGTGCCGGAACACTCGCTGCGCTATTGGGAGAAGGAATTCGGCCTCATCCGCCCGGTGCGCAAGGACTCCGGGCACCGCCGCTACACCAAACGCGATATCACCGTCGTGCTGGAAATCAAGGATCTTATTTACAAAGGCAAAATGACGCTCGAGGGCGCGAAAAAATTCCTGAGAGGGGGAGGTGTCGCGGCCAAGAACAACACCCGCGCCCAAAGCGAGGAAACCCTCAAACTGCTCCGGGAGATCCATAAAGATATTTGCAACCTGGCAAAAGAATGCTAAAATGTGACATACCCGGTTGGCAGCTGAACCAGTGCCGCGGTATCGGGGAGTGGCTCAGTGGTAGAGCGCTCGCTTGGGGTGCGAGAGGTCGTGGGTTCAATTCCCACCTTCCCGATTCGGCGGCACTGAACAAACAGTTTTTCGGGGCGTAGCGCAGCCCGGTAGCGCGCACGGTTCGGGTCCGTGATGTCGTGGGTTCAAATCCCACCGCCCCGACCAGCTGAATAAAACGGTTTTCCCTGACGGGAGAACCGTTTTTTATTTACTGATCGCGCCTGCAATTTATTATAATAATATGGCATGTCAACAGTGACAAGGAACTTTTTTAAACTCAACGGCAGGGTGCAGGGGATCGGATACCGCACTTTCGCGCGCGACACCGCACGGGAACTCGGCCTCTGCGGCTGGATATGCAATCTGCCCGGCGACGCGGTGGAG
>JAQVSV010000017.1 GCA_028700325.1 Elusimicrobiaceae bacterium
CCACCTTTGCGCCGGTCCTGATATCCATGGCCACGCAGGCGAACGGAATCCTCAGATCGCTAAACTGCATGTCGCCAATGCTGGTGTTGATAAAATCCTCCATGCTGCTGGAGGAAAACAGCCGTTCCGCCGTAACCAGCCGGATCAGGCCAATCGCGTTCACGTCGTTCGTGGCGTACCGCAGCGACGCTTTCCGCCCGATATCCCATAACTTTTCCACCGACATGCCCGACGAGAACAAAGAACCCACCACCGCGCCCATTGAGGTGCCCGCCACCAGATCAATCGGAAACGCGTTATAACGCAGCACCTCTATCACACCCACATGCGCGAATCCGCGCGCGCCGCCGCCCGACAACACCAGCCCGATCCGCGGCCGGCTGTCCTGCGGCAGGCTCCGGAATTGCGCCCACAGCATTTCCCGGGCCATAGCGTCCGGATCGGGCGAGAAAGAAATATACAGGTCGTCGTAATTTTCCGGCCAGAGTTCTTCGGCCGGGGTTGCGGCGCAACCCGGCGCGCCGCAAAAACCAAGCGCCGCAACGGCCAGCGTCAGCCTAAGCAACGCTCCGCTCACGGACTTCGCGCGCCGCGCAGTCCGCTTTGCGCTGTCCGCGCAGCCGGCGCCGGACAACCGTAATATGGTTTCAGGGATTATAGCCATTGGCCGGTGAAAAACAGAACGATCATTCGTAAGCCAGTTCCTGCCCGATCGCCCACTCGATTTCCGCGCGCGCCGCCAGCTGGTTCTTCACAGCTTCCAGATAGGTCGAACGCGACAGGAATACCGCCTGACCAGCCTGCAGAGCGTCAAGCCCGAGCTTGTCGGTTTTCAGCGCGGACTGATAGGTTTTCTCCAGCCGGTCGCATGTGTTTTTGCGTTTCTCGGATTCGGACTGCCAGAAAACGAGATTTTCATAGGCCTGCCGCACTTCCATCCGCACGGTGTCTTCCACCGACGCGCGCACCAGATCGCCCTGCCGCTGCTCCGCGCGCCTGGTTTTGAGCTTGGTCCACAAATCGTAAGAAATGGGCAGCCGTACCGCCAGCGTCGCCGCCCAGCTGTTGGACTCCAGCGGAAAAGTATTGCCGACGATATCGTAATTCACGCCCAGGTCAACAGACGGATAATTACGGGTCTTGGCCAGATTCACCGCAATTGATTCCATCTGGGCTTTGTAAATCTGGGTTTTAAGTTCAGGCCGGTACTCCATCGCCCAGACCAGCGCCTTGTTCAGGTCAACCGTGGCGGGCAACGCCTCAAACTGGTCATCCACGTCTATATTCTCGCCAGTCTCCCGGTTAAGCAGCCGCACCAGGTTGAGTTTCTGCGTGTTAAGATCACGGGTCGCCTCTTCCATGCGGCCGGTCATATTCTCGATTATCCCGTCCGCCGCGATCGCGTTCCAGGAATTCAGCTGCATGGTCTGCCGCTGCCCCGACATAAGCCCCAGCCAGCGCGCCGTTTCAGCCTGTTTCTGCTTGAGATAAAGCGTTTCATAAAACGCGCGCTTGAGATCGCGCTCCACGCGCCGGCGAATCTCCTCATACAAAGAACGCGCCTTTTCAAACCCTGCCTTGGCCATATTATAACCGTTGACAATCCGCCTGCCCCGGAAAAGCGGCTGGGTAAGCATCATCCGCACGGAATAGAAATTCTCGTAATCGCTGGGATTGATCAGCTGCGCCCCGTATTCAACGGGCAGAATCATTGGCGCCTTGGCGTTGAACTTTGACGCGCTGCCCGACACGCTCGGCTGCGGAAGAAACTGGAATCTCGCCTCGTTCACCTGCTGCGCGGCGATCAGCACATCCTGCTCGGCGGTAAGCAATTCGGTGTTGTTATCAAGCCCCATCCGCACCGTGCGGGACAGGTCGAACTGCTCCACGGTATTGTCGCGGTAGGAAAAATCAAGCGCGCCGGCTCCCGCGCACCACCCGCACAGAACCGCCACGCCAATCAAACCGTTTCTTTTCATCTTATGCACTTGACTCTCCCCCGTTTCCGCATCACGGACTTGCGGACGGCATCCCGTGGCGCCCGCGCGGAGCCGTTCGCCCGTTCGCCCTGTCAAACTTTGAACGCGGAATTCAGCGCGCCCGCGGAATCCGCCGCCTGCAGCAGCTGTTTTTTCAGTTCCGCGCCGTCAGCCTGATCAGCCAATTTCGCCAGCGTTCCCTTCAGCTCAAGCGCTTTTTCGCGCTCGGCGGAAACTTGCGCACCCAGCCGGCCGGCCATCGAGTTGACCGCATCGCGCAGATCGGTCATCTGATCATGCTTGCGCAGGAAAACCCGGTGCGACAGATCGCCTTCGCCTATCACGCCAAGGCTCTTCTCGATCTTGAATATCGGACCCGCCATCCTGTGCGAAATAACGCCCGACACGATCAGCACAATCGCCAGATAAATCAGCACCTTTATGCCTATAACCGGCAGCATCGGAGCCATCTCCGTAAACAGCGGCTCGATCAGCACGGGCCGCTGCGAAAATACGCGGGAAAAGCTCCACACCAGTTCAAGCGCCACCATAAGGAAACCAGCCAGCACGCTGAAAAAGATCAGCGCCATATAGCGGTACTGGATATGTTTTTTTATCAGTATCGTCTGGCGTTGAAACCCGCCCGGCGCGCCGGGCCCGGCCGCAATCTGCTCGCTCATAATAAAGCCTTCCCGCGTTTTTCGCCGCGGGCGATATCTTTTAAAACATCTTCCGTGCCAGATCCAGCCACTGCTGCGGCACGGTTTTAAGCTGGCCCACCGCCGTCTGAAGCGGCACGGGCACGATCCGGTCGGCGCAAAGGCCCGCCATCACTCCGAATTTGCCCTCGTGCACGAACTCCATCGCGCCGATACCCACCCGGGTTCCTAAAATCCGGTCAAACAGCACCGGCGAACCGCCCCGCTGGATATGCCCTATAACGGCGTGCCGGCATTCGATCTTCGTTGTTTTCTCTATCAGCGAACTGAGCTTTTCACCAACCGCGCGGTCTTTAAGCACCACATGCCCGAAATCGTCCAGCGTCTGCACCTGCCCGGCTTCGGTGGTTGGCAGATCAATCGCCTCGCTGGCCACGATCAGGGCATAGCCTTTTTCGGCGTAAGCGGCTTTGACCCGTTTCATCATGTCGTCCACATCAACGGTTTTTTCCGGCACGCACAGGTAATCCGCCGCGCCCGCTATCGCCGTAAACAAAGCCACCCAGCCGGCGTGCCGGCCCATCACTTCCAGCACGATCGCCCGGTGATGGCTGCGCGCAGTGTCGCGCAGGCGCTCAAGCGCGTCAACCGCGACGGCCACGGAAGTGTTGAACCCGAACGTGTATTCGGTGCCGGACAGGTCGTTATCCATGGTCTTCGGCACTCCGACCACCGGGAATTTGAAATCGTTATAAAGATTGTTCGCCACGCCAAGCGTGTCCTCGCCGCCCATCGCGATCAGCGCGTGCAGACCAAGCCGGTCAAACGTCTCGCGCGCGGCTTCAACTCCGCCTTCGCGTTTATAGGGATTGGTGCGGGATGTGCCCAGACAGGTTCCCCCAACCGAAATAATATCGCGCACCGCCGCCCGGTCAAGCGGCATGGTATTGCCCTCGATAAGGCCTTTCCAGCCGTCTTTAAACCCGACGCACTCGTAACCGAGGCCGATGGCGGTCAGAACCGCGCCGCGGATCGCGGGATTGAGGCCGGGGCAGTCGCCGCCGCCGGTAAGAACTCCTATTTTCTTTGCCATTATTCTTTCTCTCCTTGGAGTTTGGTGCCTGCTAAAAACTGGTGTTGTAGCGCAGCTGCACGATCCGCTCCGGCTTGTCCGGCTGGCCGTTTGAAAATACGGTGTTTTTCCCGATTTCCCGGACCGCCAGATCTATATGGAAAAACGGCGACACATAAAACCGGCCGCCCGCGTTGAACCGGCTTTCGTCTATCCGCTGGATAGCGTCCCATTCCAGCATCAGCGAAAAGGAATTCTCCACCGTATAGTTCAGCCCGGCGAACATGTACACCCCGTTATGCTCGAAGTCCGACACGTTCACGCCCGGATGAAAAAACAGGCCCGGAAACAGGATCTCCTGCGAGCCGGCCAGATACAGCCCGCGCCCCTCCTCCAGATACTTCGATTCCCCGCGATCGTAATAATAACCCTGCCCGTCGTAACCGATCGCAAGGGCCGGGATATAGCGCGCGCCGTCGTACAGCCGGTATTTGGCCTGTATCTCGGGACGCACGAAACGCACGTCGTTGCTGGTGCCGATCAGGTTTTCCGCCGAAATCGTCGCGCCCAGATTAAGCCGCGGCAGCACCCCGAACCCGACACCAAGCAGCACTCCGCCGTTTGAAAACGCGCGCGTGCGCACCAGAAGCCCGTAATAATCCAGCACGCCGGCGGTAGGCGTATCAATAAGATCGGTGTCCGGCACGATAACGCCGGATTTCTGCGACGACCGGCGCGCCTTTTCCGCCAGCGCCGGCGTCCCGCAAACCGACAGCAGAACAGCAACAGCCAAAAGTCCCGGCAGTATTTTTACAAGCGCGTAATATTTCATAGTACCCCTATTATATAAAAATGCCGTCCGCGCCGTCAGGAAACATCGCACGCCTGCTCGCCGGGATGCGCGCGGTAAAACCGGATATCCACATCCTCAAGCGTGGCCAGTCCGCCCGGTATCGCGTTTTCAGTATGCGCGAGAAATTTCTCGATCTTCTCCGGCGTATCCACCAGCTCCACCACGACCGGCAGATTCCCGGAAATATCTATGATCTTGGCCGTATGGATCCGGGTGCTCGCGCCAAACCCCTCAACCCCGCGCAAAACGGTCGCACCGGACATATGCATCCCGCGCGCCTGCAGCACCAGCCACTCGTAAAGCGGGCGCCCTTCATGCCGCGTGTGTTCGCCTATGTATATGCGCAGCAGTTTCCCTTTCTTCTCGTTAAACATGTTCCCCCCTATATGACTCTTGAAACCGCCATCCCCGCCCACACAGCCAGCAGCCCGCCGGCTACGGACGCCAGCACATTCACGGAAAACCTCAAATACCCTCCGCCCGCCAGCAGTTCCGCCGACTCGTACGCAAAAGACGAAAACGTGGTAAACCCGCCCAATATTCCCACCATGAGAAACAGCCTGGCCTGCGAAGACAGCACCCCCCGGTCACGCGCCAGCGCGGCAAACAGCCCGATAAAAAAACAGCCGGTGAGATTTACCAGCATCGTCCCCACCGGAAAATCCTGAGCCGGGCTCGCCCGCTGCACCGAAGCCGACAGCAGATACCGGCACACCGCGCCTATCATTCCGCCCGCGCCGACAGCGGCCAGATCCAGAAACGTAACCCAGTGCCGCATCTTACTGCCCTCTCACAAAATCATAAAGCTGCTGATGGCGCAGCATAAACGCGTTTTCGGAAAACCGGGTAAACCCGTTCGTATCGGGTTCAGCCATCCATTCCCGCCCGGCCATGCCGAGATTGGCGCGCAGGCCCGGATCAATGATAATTGACAGCAGCGCGCCCGCCAGGCTCTCCGCCGAACCAGCCTGCGCGATCAGCGCGGTTCGCTCCGGCTCGACATATTCCGTCAAACCGCCGGCATCGGCGCAGATGACGGCCAGCCCGGCCGCCTGCGCCTCTATCACCGCGCGGGCGGCCGGCTCACCGCGCGACGGCTGAACCAGCGCGTCGCACGCAGACATCAAACCCGCCGCGTCATTGCGCCAGCCGGCGAAAACAATCCAGTCCGCCACACCATGCCGCTCAGCCAGCAGTTCAAGCGCGCGCTCATCCGGCCCTTCTCCGGCCATTACAAGCCGCACTTTAAATTCAGGATCAAGCTCGCCCTGACCGCACATGCCGCCAACACGTTTTTTCACAACCGCAAGCGCGGTGACCAGCGTGTCCAGCCCGCGGCCCGCCACCAGCTTTCCGCAATACAGCAGAACCACCGCGTCCGCCGGCACGGCCAGCTCCTTGCGCACACCGGCGCGATTGGCCTCGAATTTTTCGTAATCCGCAAACTCCTGCGCGAAATTTTCCTTTATGCCGGGCGGAATGACCACCCACTGCCCCGCGCAGCCGATTCCGGCGCGCAGGTTTTCGTTCTTTTCAGCCCGGCTCAGCGCTACAAGCGCGTCGCTGAAATGCGCCAGAACCCGGTCGGCAAATGTTTCCGCCGCGCGCCGCGCGCCAACCCGGCCCAGCGCGCCGTGCGGCGTATACACCAGCTTCACCCGCCGTCCCCCGCCGAAATATTTCCATGCAATGACGGCGAACCGCGCAAGCAGACCGGCGCGGAACCCGTGCGCATGCACTATGTCCGGCCGGGCCTGCCGCAAAAATCCGTAAATTCCGCGCAACGCGGCGCACGCGTTTGCGCGGGCGGACAACCCGGAAACGACCGTCACCGCGCAACCAGCCGCGTCCACCTCGGCCCGCACGCGCGGAGAAACCGCGCCGCATAAAATCACGCCGTCGCGCCCAGGCCCTCCGGCCACGAGCAGAACGCTCCGGCCGGGTTCTCCGCCGTCTATTTCATCTATCGCGTATACGATCATCTGCCGCATAATTACCGCCGCTACCGCGCCAGCTTAACTCCCGCCGCGCCGGCACCGAACACACCGTCAAGAAAGTTGTCAGCGCCGGCCGCGCCGGCCTGATAAAGCGTCACCCCGTTCACTCCGCGCAACGCGCAGATATAATCGGCGCAGACGGCCGAAGAACGGCGTCCGGCGACCGCTATCACCGTCATGCCCGGAGAGAACCGGCGCAGCGCGGTGAAAAACGCCGCTTCCTCAAACGGCGCGAGCGGCTGCATGATTGTATCAAGTATAAGTATCCTCGGCCGGCCGCACAGCGCGCGCGCAAGCATTATTCTGGCGCGCACGCTCGCGGTAAGCTCCGTCATGCCCGGCGAAACCGGCGTCGCCAGGCCAGCCGGCATTGACGCGATAAACCGGGCCAGTCCCGCCGCTTCCGCCGCCGCGGCCAGCTGCGCGCCGTCGAGCGCCGCGCCAAACCTGATATTTTCCTCAAGCGTGCCGGTAAAGATATCCGGCGTTTCCGGCACGAACGCCACTTTGGCTCGAAACGAAGAAAGGCTCAGTTCGTAAATATTCTGCCCGTCTATGTCAATACGACCGGCCTGAGGAGCGGCCAGCTTCGCCAGCATCCTGACAAACGCGGTTTTCCCGGAAGCAGACGCGCCTGCCACCGCGATATGCTTGCCGGTCGGAATGGAAAGAGTTACCCGCGAAAAAACCGGCCGGCCGCCGCTTTCCAGCCCCACCCCGGAAAGTGCGATGTCTCCTCCTGAAAGAATAAGCGGTTTCCCCGTGTGCCGCCGAACCGGTTCATAGCTTTCAAAAAGCCTTCTGATGCAGGCAAGCGAAACTGACTGCCGGGCCAGCTCCCGCACCAGCGCCGCTATCCGGCTCACGGCAAACGCCATCAACGCTATAAGCGAAACCGCAGCAAACAGCGAAGCCGGATTAGAGTAACCGTCCGAATAAATCCCTGCCGCGCGCAATAACGCGAAAAACGCCAGCAGAACAGGCATAACCGCCACAAACAGTTTCGCGGCAAAAACCGCGATGCCGTCTTCTTCGGACTCAGCGGCATACCCCGGCAGCGAGGCTTCGTAAGCCGCGGCGGTTTCCTCCTCCCGCCCGCAGGCTTTTATTCCGTCAAGCCGGCGCATTGTTTCCAGAATGCGGTCGAGCCGGCGGATAGCCGCGGCGGCGGCGCGCGCCGATCCGGCCCGGAGCTTTTCAAACTGATACGCGAGCGGCAAAAAACACAGTACCGGAATCAGCAGGGCAATAACGCCGAATTCGGGTCTTATGAAATATGCCAGCGCCAGCGGCGCCAGCAAACCGGCGCTCCACAAAACAGCCGAAGGGCCTGTCACCGCGCAGGCCGACGCGGCGGTTTGCACGTCCGCGTCCAGCGCGCGGACAACGGAGCCGCCGCTTCTGTCATATTCCAAAAGCTTCTGCGCGAACAGTACGCGCGGAACCAGCTCGCGCAGCCATTCTCCGGCAAGATCGGACTTCAGCCCGGCCATGACGGCACAGGCCTTGTATCCCGCCCAGACGATACCGCCGGCCAGAAAGACACACGAAGCCGCCACACCGGTCAGCCCGAACTCCGCGCCCGCCGCCAGCCGCGCCAGCAGAAACACAGCCGCCAGAATCATACACGCCAGCGCGCCGGCCAGCCCCGCAAGCCGCCAGAATTCGCGCCGCCGCGCCGCCAGCAGAGGCGCGATTGCCCGCCAGCCGTCCCTAATCATCAGTATTTCTTCTCATACTGCAGTTTGCCGTTCTTCTTGTAAGACCTGCGTGAAAGCTGCTGCCCGTCTTTGTACACGTCCTCGTACATAAGCGCCCCCGACTCGAAATACGTTTTCACCACGCCGTCGAAATTATTGTTTTTGAAATTGCCTTCGATCTGCGGTTTCCCGTTCTCGAAATACAGCCTGGTCGGCCCGTTTTTTACGGAATTTTCATAGGTTACGGTGTCATGCACCTTGCCGCTTTCGTAATAACCGGTGGAAACGCCGTTAATCTGCCCGTTCGAGTACGGCTCGGTGTTGGTCAGTTTCCCGTCGGGGCTGTAGACCCGGTATTCCCCCTCCCATCTGCCGTCTTTGCAGGAATAGGTTTCGCGCTGTTTGCCGCTGTCGTAAAACATCGCCACATCGCCGTTGCATTTGCCGTTTTTCAGCATGGCGCGTGAATACAGCCTGCCTTTCTCGTCGTACATTTCCATCAGGCCGTTTTTATCGTTGCCCCTGAACGTGGTCATGCGCCTGAGCTTGCCGTTGGGATAATACTCGTTTACCGGGCCGTCCGGAATTCTGCCCGTAAACTTGAGCGTGCCGCCTTTTTCGGTAAGCGTTTTACGGGCCACTTCCTTTCCGTCCCGATCGTAAACAATTGCCCGGGGCGCGCCGTTTTCAAAAATCCCGTCGTTACGGACGGTCACTTCCGCAAAACACGGCGTCGCCAGTACGGCAGCCGCCAGCATGGTTGTCAATGCGTGTCTCATTTTATTCTCCGTGAATGCTTCGGTTGCCCGCCGCCTGAGCGTCCGGGTTTGGCGCCGAGAGCAGCTTGAACTCGGCAGCGCGGACGACTTCCTCCGCGTCGGTGTTTTCGTCGTACAGACGGCGCACGAACGGAAAAATCCGCTCGAACGCGGCCGTCACCTCCGGGTCGAACGCTTTTCCGGCCTGACCGCTTATATACTGCCCCGCGACCTCGGTCTTCCAGGCGGCTTTGTAAACGCGGGGCATGCACAGCGCGTCGAACACGTCCGCCACCGCCACAATGCGCGCCTCGCGCGAAATATCGCCGCCCTTTAACCCGGACGGATAGCCCGTCCCGTCATATTTCTCGTGATG
This sequence comes from Elusimicrobiaceae bacterium, assembly GCA_028700325.1. Taxonomy (NCBI): domain Bacteria; kingdom Pseudomonadati; phylum Elusimicrobiota; class Elusimicrobia; order Elusimicrobiales; family Elusimicrobiaceae; species Elusimicrobiaceae bacterium. Next base: position 9,395 of record JAQVSV010000017.1, read on the forward strand.
CTGGGCCGCCACGCGGTAAGCCGCCTGCAAAAGATCGCTTTCCGCGTTCGCCAGTATCCGCGATCCGTAAACGGCGTGCCGCTTCATCTCCTCGTATTCCGGCTCCGTGAGTTTGCCGGGCTTGAGCAGTATCGCGTCCGGCAGCGCGACCTTGCCGATATCGTGCAGCGGACTCGCCAGTTTGATTATTTCCGACTCCTCCGCCGAAAGCCCCAGCGCCCTGCTCAGCAGATAAGAAAGCACGCTTATGTTCTTCAGATGCCGCGCCGTGTCCTGCTGGTCGCGGTATTCCGCGGTGACAGCCAGCCGGTAGATGGTTTCAAGCTGCGCCTTGCGGAGTTTCTCGTACAGCCGCGCGGTCTCGACCGTGTTGGCCGCCACCGTGCCCAGCAGATGCAGAATCCCTTCGTCTTCCTGGGTAAAACTGGTGCCGTCAAGCTTGTTGAGCACCTGGAACACGCCTATTATCCCGCCCCGGTTATCGCGCAGCGGCACCGCCAGAATATTGCGCGTTTTATAGCCGGTCACCCGGTCAATATCCACGGTAAAACGCGGATCGGAATAGGCATCGTCAATATTGATCGGGCGGCCGCTTTCGGACACAAGCCCGGCGATGCCCTTGCCGCGCGGCATCATGATCTCCTGCTGATCCAGGCCCTGCGCCAGTATTGACCACAGATTGCCGGTCGCCGCATCCACAAGGAAAACGGTGCACCGGTCCGCATTCAATATCTCGCGGACCTGTTCGCCGATCAGCCGGGTCAGCCGGTCCAGCCTCGGCTCCCGCGCGATCTCGCCGCCGAACCGTATCAGCAGCTGCAGTTTTTTACCCGCGCTAAATTTTGTCGGCATGAAATTTCTCCTGCACACAATTACGCAGCACCACGCAGTAATGCGCCGCGCCCGCGCCCGCGCAGTAGCGCCGCAACCCGGCGCCTATCCACTCGGCTTCCGCCACCGTGGCGGTGACGGTGAGCGAAGCCTGCACCCCGGCTATGTTTTCCGCCTTGCGCCTGAGCAGCCGGTTCGCCAGCCCGATATTCACGAACGGATAGCCGCCATACGCGCCCGACGGCATCGCGCTTTCCCTATGCGGATGATACCCGCTCCCGAAAATGCGGTCAAGCAGCGTTTCCGCGCAGGCCGCCGTTTTCGCGCTGCGGCCCAGTCCGGCGGGAAAATGCCCGGTCGCCACAAGCGGCGCCGCTTCGCCGCAACCCTGCGGCTCGAAAAATTCCGGCGCCATCAGTTCCGCCACTTCGCGCACATTGGCCGCCAGCCGGGCCGCGCGCGGCCGCATCTCATCGCTTTCAGAAAACAGCTGCTCGGCCATACGCAGAAATCCCGCGCAGTCGGCGCAGGCGCAGACGAGCGGCAGTTCGCGCGAACCGCTGATTTTTTCATATTTTTCAATAACCGCGCCAAGCGCCGCGCGCGCCGCCTCGATATCGCCCGCCATGAACGCGTAAAATCCGCAGCAGTTGCCGCTCATGACCACGGGCCAGCCCACGAAAGTCCTGATCAGCAAAAGCGCCGACGAGCCGGTTTCCGGCGAAACATATTCCTCGGAACAGGAGGCGAAATAAATGCAGGCGGCATTTTCCGGAGCAGCCTGCTCCGTTTCATGCAGCTCCAGAAACCTCAGCCTCGGCCTGCCCAGCACAGCGCCCGCCGGCACGCCCGCATCCGACGAACCGCCACGCCGGAACATCCCGGCCGCCTTGCGCATTAAATTGTACACGCGCATAACCCCGCGCATGGATTCACGGTCCGTCGCCAACCGCCGCAACACTCTCCTCAATCCGGCGGGAAAGCGTTTTATGCCAAGAACGCGCAGGCCTTCCCATACATGAAGCGGCGTACGCACCGCCGTAAAACACGCCCGTTCGCAGGCTCCGCACAGCAGACAGTCATCCAGCAGCCGGCCTATTCCGGCGCCGCTTTCCGAAGCGCGCAGCCGGCCGTTCATCAGCATCCGCATCAGCTGGTTGCGCCCGCGCGCGGATTCGCCCTCCCGCCCCGTCAGCCTGAAAGTCGGACAGACCTGCGCGCAGTAGCCGCACCTGTTGCACTGGCACACGGAATCGTAAAGACTGCGCGCGCCCTGCCCAGTAAGCAGCGCGCCAAGATGCGCCGGCGTGTCTTTCGGCTCGTACAGCGCGGTGTAGTCGTACAGATGCGGCACGTCAGTCATTATCCGCTCCGAAAATCCATGGATTGAACAGATTACGCGGATCAAACACGGCCTTCAGTTTCCGGTGATAATCATTCGGCGTAAAAAACGAAAACGCCGGGATATGCCGCTCGCCCACGAACGGATAAGGCGACAGTTTCAGCGTGGCCGCCAATATTACCCCGTACGCGCCCTGACTGCCGATCAAAAATCTGCTTATATCATAGCCGGCCGCGTTTTTTACCACCTTGCCGCCGAAACTGGCGACCCGTCCGTCCGACAGAAGCAGCCGCGCGCCGATTATCAGGTCGCGCAGGCCTTGCCAGCGCCGGCACGCCAGCGCGCCGCCAAGCGTGCCCGGCATCGGCGGCGCGTAAAGATACGCCTTTTCACCGGCAAGCAGCCGCGCCAGCGCGGCCAGCGTTATGCCGGCTTCCACGGTGATGGTGTAGTTGGCGCGGTCCCAGTCCAGCACCGCGTCGGCGGCCCTGAGGCTCAGCGCGGTGCCGCGGTGCGCCCTGAAAACTTTATCTTCAATGGCGGAGCCGGTTCCGGTAATCAGCGACGGCGCACCCATATTCGCGCGAGAACGCACGGTATCAATAACTTTTTTAGCGCCCGCCGAAAATTCCGGCGGGGCGGGCCTGATCAGCAGGTCATCCGCTCCGGCAACCGGAAGAATCTTGTCGGGATTGGCGATGCCGGCCGGGTCAACCGCGTCCTTCACCGCCCGGAACAGGCCAAGCGTGTCCGCGTCGAACAACCACGACATCGCCACCCGCTTGTCCAGCCCCACCCCGTGCTCGCCCGTTACCGAACCGCCGGCGCGCACGCACGCTTTCAGTATTTCGTGGCCCGCTTTTTTCACGCGGTTCGTTTCGAACTGGTTGCGCTCGTCAAAAATGACGTTCGGGTGCAGATTGCCGTCGCCCGCGTGAAACAGAAGCCCCGCGCGGATATTATGCCGGGCGGTTATATCGCGCACTTCCTTAAGCACTTCCGGCAGCTTGGGGCGCGGCACGACTCCGTCCTCAACCGCCACGTTGGGCGCGAGCCGGGCCATCGCCGCGTACGCGCCGCGCCGCCCCTCCCAGATTTTCCGCCGCCGGACCTCGTCCCCCGCAACTTGCCAGTGCAGCAGATCAAACTCCCGGCACACGGCTTCGGCTTTTTTCACTTCCGTTTCCGTTTCGTGCGCCGTGCCGTCGAATTCGATTACCAGCACGGCTTCCGCGTCCATCGGATAGCCGGCGTGCGCATACGCCTCCACCGCCGACACCGTCAGCCGGTCAAGCGCCTCTATCGCGCACGGCACAACGCCGCCGGCGATCATTTTAGACACAGCGCCGATCGCGCCTTCAATGCTGCCGAACGCCGCCAGCACCGTTTTAACCGCGGGGCTGAGTTCGGTGATCCGCAGCCACAGCCGCGCAATCACTCCCAGTGTGCCTTCCGAGCCTGTCATAAGCGCGGTAAAATCCGGGCCGGGATCGTCGGCGGAAAAATGTTTCAGCTCGCCCTGCGGCGTAACCACGTCCATCGCCATCACATGATTGACTGTAACCCCGTATTTCAGGCACCTCGGCCCGCCCGCGTTGGTGCCCGCGTTGCCGCCCAGCGTGCAGACTTTGCTGCTCGCCGGATCCGGCGCGTAAAAATAGCCGAACTCGGCCAGCCGGTCCTGCAGATGCTGGTTCACCACGCCCGGTTCGACCAGCGCGTATTTTTTTTCGGTGTTGATTTCAATAATGCCGGTCAGCGGAGCCAGATTGAGCACCACGCCGCCTTTAAGCGGCACGCAGCCGCCGGACAGGCTGGTCGCGGCGGCGCGCGGCACAAACGGAACGCCGGCATCGTAAAGAATTTTTACAACCGGCTGGAGTTTGCGCCAGTCCGTTATCCGCACCACCCCTTCCGGCCGGGCGCGCCCCAGCGAAGAATCATAGGAATATAAGGCAAGGCTTGTCTGGTCGGACGAGACGTTTTCGCGTCCCGCCTCGGCCGCCAGCTGTTTCTCGACCAGCCGGAACCGGTCCGTTGAAAGAATAGTCGTCATTTCCCGGCCGCCGGAATATTGAACAGGTTGTGATGCGTGGCGGCCGGCATCTGCCCGCGCTCCGCGCCGGTAGTGAACCCGAGCGGCCCGACCATTTTGACTTTATGAGGTTCAATGATCGTTTTCCATTTCCAGTCTGCCGGCATAGTCTGATCTCCATGAAAGCGATAGCCGCGCCTGCAACTCCGGCCTCCGGCGCATTACAAGGTATTATATAAATATTACCCGCGCGTTCCAAATGGAACCGTGCCCCGAAAACCGGCCGCCGGGACTTGCAATGTTTTTATATGTTAAAATATTTATATGGATTTTTCTTCAGTCAACGGCGGAATGACTACAGTAGCCGGGCTCGGAGTGATAATGGCGCTGGTGCTCGTTCTTCCGTTTTCCGTAAAGAAAGTGGAAGAGGAACTGGAAGCCTTCCTGTTCCTGATGGGAGTCACGGCGGTCAGTTTTGCTGGTGCCTGGGACTGGCATCTGGTAAAAGAAGCCTTGCGCGAGCCGCTCGGCATCTCCCTGACGGTTTTATTCGTAGGCCTGCTGTTCCGGCATTATCACCGCCGCATAGCCCATTTCACGAAAAAAATGACCGGCCGGCTGGGGCTGGAACTGTCGGCTTTCATCATCATCGTCACGCTGGGCCTGCTGTCAAGCCTGATCACCGCGATAATAGCGGCGCTGATACTGGCGGAAATCGTGAGCGCGCTTAACCTCGACCGGGAGTACGAGATAAAATTCGTCGTCTACGCCTGTTTCGCCATAGGGCTGGGCGCGGCGCTCACCCCGCTTGGAGAACCGCTGTCTACGGTGGTGGTGGCAAAACTGAAAGGCCCCCCGCACAATGCGGATTTCTTCTTTCTGCTGAAAATGCTGTGGGAATGGGTTGTGCCGGGCATTCTGCTCATGGCTTTCCTGGCGACCCGGCATAAAGGCCACAAAGTGTCCCTGCGCGACAGCCTGCACATCTCCGAAACCGAATCGGTGAAAACCATTCTGCTGCGCGCGGGCAAAGTGTATCTGTTCGTTATGGCGTTACTGTTTTTGGGCGCGGGCTTGAAAGCGCTGGCGGAAGCCGTGATCGCGGCGATCCCGGACTGGCAGCTGTTCTGGCTCAACTCCATTTCCGCCGCGCTCGACAACGCGACGCTCGCCGCGTCCGAAATAACGCCTTCCATGACGGCCCATAAAATCGAGTACATCCTGCTGGGGCTTCTGGTGTCGGGCGGCATGCTTATCCCCGGCAACATACCCAATATAATCAGCGCGGCCAAACTCGGCATCAAAAGCCGCGAATGGGCGAAAATCGGCCTGCCGCTCGGCGGCGCGCTGATGCTGGTTTATTTTCTGCTGCTTACGGCTTTTGCGTAAAATAGCCTCACGAAACGGAGAACGTAATGACAAACACCAATCCCATCCCGCTGTTCAATCTTAACAAACAGCACTCCTCCCTGCGGGCCGAGCTTAATGAAGCCGCCATCCGCGCGCTCGACTCGATGCACTGGATACTCGGCCCGGAAACCGAAGGGTTCGAGAAAGAATTCGCGGCGCTGATCGGAGTAAAGGACTGCATCGCCTGCTCGTCCGGCGCGTCGGCCATTCAGATCGCGCTGGGCTCGTGCGGCATAGGCAAAGGCGATCATGTCATCACCTCGCCCTTCACTTTTATCGCGACCACGTCCTCAATCTCGCTGACCGGCGCGGAGTTTTCGTTCGCCGACGTGGATCCCGTGACGGGCAATCTCGATCCGGCAAGTGTTGAAAAACACATCACAAAAAAAACGAAAGCGATCCTGCCGGTCCACATCTACGGCTATCCCGCCGACATGGATAAAATCATGGCGCTCGCAAAAAAACACGGGCTGAAAGTGATCGAGGACTGCGCCCAGTCGCATCTCGCAGAATACAAAAACAGAATGACCGGCGCCATCGGCCATGCGGGCGCGTTCAGCTTCTACCCCAGCAAGAACCTCGGCGCGTGCGGAGACGGGGGGGCCGTAGTCACCAGCGATCCCGCGATCGCCGCCGCCGCGCGCAGCCTGCGCCACTGCGGTCGCAAGCCCGACAGCGCGTACGAATACGGCTGCGAAGGCTCCACCCTGCGCATGGACGACGTGCAGGCCGCCATTCTGCGCGTGAAGCTCAAACATCTCAAGGACTGGACTGCGCGGCGCAAAGTAGTGGCCGCCATGTATGACAAAGCGCTGGCCGGCCTGCCGGTCACCACTCCGCCCGATCCGGGCGAAGGCTCAAGCCAGTCATATTACGTTTACACGATCAAAGCGCCCCGGCGCGACGAACTGGCGAAGTTTCTGGCCGCCAACAAAATCGGCAACGCGATCTATTATCCGATGCCGCTTTACAAACAGCCGGTTTACAAAAATCTCGGTTTTAAGGCCGAGGACTATCCGAACACGGAAAAGCTGACCGCCGAAGTGCTGTCGCTGCCGATGTTCCCGGAACTGACCGACGAACAGGTAAACACCGTAGCCGCGGCGATAAAAGAATTTTACGCCAGCTGAACGCATCTTCGCGCGCGGGGGCCGCTTCACCGCGGCCCCCGCGCCGCATGCAAATGAAAATACTTTACCTTATCACCTCCACAACGCGCGGCGGCGCGGAAAACACGCTGCGCAGCCTGCTTGCGCGGCTGGACCGCGGCTCATTTGAACCGGCCCGGGTGATAAGCCTAAAACCGCCCGGCCCCGTAGCCGACAGCATCCGCGCGCTTGGCGTGCCGGTGCAGAGCCTTGATATGGGCTATTTCCCCGCGCCCGGCGATTTCGCCGCGGTGCGCGAAGCGATACGGGCAACCCGGCCCGATATCGTGCACGCTTTTCTGTACCGCGCCATCCAGTTCGCGCGCGCGGCCAAAACGCCGGATTTCAAGCTGATCGCCTCGCCGCGCGTCAACTACCGCACGCGCAGCCCGCTGATCCGGCTGTATGATCGCATGACCTGCGCCAAAGACGATCTGGTGATCAGCGAATCGGACTCCAGCCGCGAATTTCTCATAACCGGACAGGGCTACAATTCCGCCAAAGTTATCACCATCCGCAACGGAGTGGACTCCGAATTCTGGCAGCCCGGCGAACCCGAACGCGCCGAGGCACGGTTCCGGGCCGACATAAAAGACGGCGAACTGCTGCTTTTCTCAAGCGGCCGGCTCGACACCCAGAAAGGCTACGAATACCTTTTAACCGCGCTCGCCCGCATCCGGCGGAAAACACCGCGCCTTAAAACCGTTATCGCCGGGGCCGGCCCGCTTGAAAAACGCCTGTTCAAACTTATAGCCGCGCTGGAACTGGATGGCTGCGTAAGGCTGGCCGGCGAGCAGCAACACATCCGGCCCTGGCTGAACGCGGCAGATATTTTTGCGCTGCCGTCGCTGTGGGAAGGCGTGCCGAACTCGCTTCTGGAAGCGATGAGCATGGGCAGACCCTGCCTTGCCTCCGGCGTAGACGGCGTGCTGGAAGCCGCCCGGCCCAATGCGGAAATCCTTGTCGCGCGGCCTGCCGACCCGCAGGATCTGGCCGATAAACTGCTCGCGCTTTATAACGACGCGCCGCTGCGCGCCCGGCTCGGGCAAGCCGCCGCGGAAGCGGCCCGGCAAAGGCTGGCGATGCCGGCGATGATTGCCGCCTATGAAACCGCATACCGGAATATTTTAAATCCAGACAAGAGGGAGAGCTTATGAACGATTGCGCCGCGGAATTTTTCAGTGCCGTAGCGGCCGCCATTAAAGAGGCGGCCTGCACACAGGAAGGCCGCCAGATACCGTTGAACGCCGGAGTGACCGCTTTCCACGACGCGGCGCGCAAATGCGCCGAAGCTGGCCGCAAGGTGATTTATATAGGCAACGGGGGCAGCGCGTCCATTGCAAGCCACATGTCGGTGGATTTGTGGAAAAACGGCGGCATAAAATCACAGTGTTTTAACGACCCGTCCCTGCTTACCTGCCTGGCAAACGATCTGGGCTACGAGCATGTCTTCTCAACGCCGGTGGAAAGTTTCGCCGAATCCGGCGACATGGTGGTGGCGATCAGCAGCTCCGGCAAATCCGCCAACATCATAAACGCCGCCCAGACCGCACTGGAAAAAGGCTGCCTGCTGGTCACCTGCTCGGGTTTCGGGCCGGACAATCCGCTGCGGAAAATGGGCAATCTGAACTTTTACGTTCCGTCCAGAATTTACGGAGTGGTGGAAACGGCGCACTCCGCAATCTGCCACGCTGTTGTTGACTGCGCAATCAGCTGCCGGAAATAATGCGTTCCGGGAAATTGACCGGCTCGTGAAAAAAGCCGCCCCGTCAAGGGCGGCTTTTTTCAAATACCGTTTATGCGGCAGCGTTTTCCAATTCCGTTCACAAACCCCGGAACCGGCGGGCAAACCGTAATTATCGCTGACAGCCCAAAAAACGCAGCCGGGGAAACTTGCCGGATCACGGATTTGCCGCGCTATCTGACCCACACGGCATAGTTTCTGCCGGAAACAGCCAGTTTCCAGTCCGGCCCGGGCAGCCAGTCCGCCGGGCCGATTTTTACAACCGTATTATTGCCGATCAAAGCGGCGTACAGATTGGTTTCGGCTTTAAGAATACGCACCGGACTGACCGCGTTTATCGCCTGCGCGCGACGCAGTTTTATAAGTCTGTTTATTTCGTCCTTCATGTCCCAGTCGAAATAATGGGGCCAGTAAACGCATGGAACACCCGGATGGGTCAGAATATAGGCGTAGCCCTGCATGACGTGCTGGGCCGGAAACGGCCAGTGGCTCTGCCCGCCGCCGGGCGAAGAGCCGGTATCGTGGTTATCCACAAACGTCACGGTTTTGGCGGGCCACCAGCCGAGCAGGCCGGCGGGTTTGCCGGCATTGTCCCGCAGCCGCCCGTATTCACCGGTGGTAACCGCGTATTGGAGCAGGCCCTTGGTGGTGAAATCAAACGCGGAAGACCGGCCGCCCGCCGAATCCATCCAGTCGCAGATGCGCTGGCGGTTAGCGTCAGGATTATTCACGTCCAGATCGGTCCATATTTCACCCACTCCGAACGCCGGGCTGGTGGCATCGCTGTAATAAGCAAGATATTTGCCGGAGTAGCCCTTGGCGTAATCATAACGCCAGCCGTCATACCCGATAGAATCGCGCAGCCATAGCATCCATTTCACGATGCTCTTGCGGACATATTCTTTGGAATGGTCTATATCGCGGGCGGCGTTAAACCCGTCGCCGGAATCTTTGGCCCCTTTCGCGCCGGGCCATTCGTCGTCAGAACAGACGGCGTCAGGCCCCCATTGCGGATTGGTGAAATCCGCCCAGTTGGTCGAACCGACCCGGTGATTGATAACCATATCGCCGATAGCCAGCACATTATTGGAATGCAGCGCGGCAATCGCCGCTTTCAGCTGCGCCTCGGTTCCGTACAGCGAGTTCTGGTTATAATACTGGACCGGCATGTAGCCCTCGTCACTCGCCGACTGACCCGACGGCGGAAGCCATACCATATCAAACCCGGCACGGCCGATCTCCTGAGCGCGGGCGGCCAGCACGTTCCACCACGGCGCGGTCTGGTGCGACTCCCAGTGAAACCCCTGCAGCATTATAACGGCCGCCATATCCTTGCGGGGCCGCTTATGACGCGCCGGCCTGGGATAAAACGAAAACTCTTCGCCGCTACCGCTGGTTCCGGCCCGCGCGGCCGGCAGCACGCCAGCCGCCTCCGCAACCTGACCGCCCGACTGCTGCAAAGCCGATACCAGCCCCCCGGCGCAGCCGAAAACCGCCAGCGGCAACGCCGCCGCCAGCATTTTAAAACAAATCTTTCCGTTTCCGCCGGTAAGCATAACAACTCCTCTCCGATTATACTATAGCAGGAAAATGAATAAAAACCAGGTGCTTTGGACCTATATAAACCCTCCCGGTCGCCTCCCCGAAAGACCCGGACGGAAACTGGCGGAAAAAAGCGCGGAGCCGTGGCTCCGCGCTTTTTCCGCCAAACCCAAGGCGTTATTCTTCGTCCATGAACGGATAAGTGTAATCCAGCGCGGGCACAAAGGTTTCCTTGACCGCGCGCGGGCTTGTCCAGCGCAGCAGATTGAGCATGCTGCCGGCCTTGTCGTTCGTGCCGGACGCGCGCGCCCCGCCAAACGGCTGCTGGCCCACCACCGCGCCGGTGGGCTTATCGTTGATGTAAAAATTACCGGCTGAATTTTCCAGCGCGCGGCTCATCTGAACGATGGCGGCGCGTTCGCGCGCGAAAATCGCGCCGGTCAGGCCGTATGCTGACGAGCTGTCGCACAGCGCGAGTGTTTCCTCAAGTTTACGGTCGTCATACACATAGACGGTGATTACCGGCCCGAAAATCTCCTCCACCATGGTTTTGAAATCCGGTGTTTTTGCCAGTATGACGGTGGGATAGACGAAATAGCCCACACTGTCGTCGCATTTGCCGCCGACGATGATTTCGGCGTCTTTGGATTTCGCGGCATGGTCAATATAACCCTTGATCGTCCTGAAGGCGTTTTTATCTATCACCGCGTTGACATAATTGCGGAAATCCATGATATCGCCTACCGCTATGGAGTTGGCCATTATCTCGACCTGCCCGCGCACCGCCGCCCAGAGCGATTTCGGAATATAGGCGCGGCTGGCGGCCGAACATTTCTGGCCCTGGTATTCAAACGCGCCGCGCACTATGGCGACAGCCACGGCCCGCGCGTCGGCCGAAGGATGCGCGAAAATGTAATCCTTGCCGCCGGTTTCGCCCACCAGACGCGGATAGGTACGGTATCTGGAGATATTCCTGCCGACCGTGGACCACATCTGCTGAAACACTTTCGTGCTGCCGGTGAAGTGGATGCCGGCGAGATGCTCGCTTTCCAAAACGGGATCGCCCACTTCCGCGCCGGAGCCGGGCACCATGTTGATCACGCCGTCCGGCAAGCCGGCCTCCTTCAGAATTTTCATGACGTGGTACGCCGAATAAACCGCCGAGGACGCCGGTTTCCACAGCACCACATTGCCCATGATCGCGGGCGCGGTGGGCAGATTGCCCGCGATGGAAGTGAAATTGAAGGGAGTGACCGCAAACACAAAACCTTCCAGCGGACGCTGCTCCACATAGTTCCAGACGCCGCGCGGCGAAACCGGCGGCTGCTGCGCGTAAATCTCCTGCGCGTAATGCACGTTGAACCGCCAGAAATCCGCCAGTTCGCACACGCAGTCTATCTCGGCCTGAAACGGGTTTTTCGACTGACAGAGCATCGTAGCCGCATTCATCACCGCGCGGTAAGGCCCGCTCAGCAGATCGGCGGCCTTTAAGAAAATCGCCGCGCGCGATTCAAAAGGCATGGCGGCCCACGCCTGCCGCGCGCCCAGCGCGGCTTTTATCGCCAGCTCCACTTCTTTCGCGCCGGCGCGGTGATAGGTGCCCAGAATATGGCGGTGATCATGCGGACAAACGCAGTGTTCCGTCTTGCTGGTGCGGATTTCCCTGCCGCCTATAATAACGGGAATGTCGAGCTTGCTTTCCATCTGCCGGTGCAGTTCCTGCTTCAGCGCCTGCTTCTCGTCGCTCGCCGGCGCATAGCCGTGCACCGGCTCGTTCACCGGCGCGGGGATAACTGGCCTTCCGTTCATATGTAACTCCTCCTTGATAAAATACTGTCTGAAAACCGTATTTAAGACCGCAAAACCGCCGCTTTCAACTCATCTTATCATAAAACCCGAACGGGATTACAGCATGCCGGGCCGGACGGGTTTCAGACGAGTTTATCGCACTCCGGCGTCCAGCCGGGGTCAACCATGCAGACAAATTCAAGTTCCTCTTCGCCCGCGTTTTCGATATACTGCACCGCGCCCGGCGGAATGTAAACCGTGGCGCCGGGCGTGACGGCGCGGCTTTCCGCATCAATATGCATAACGCCGGACCCGGCGATTATGTAATAGACTTCGCTCCTGTCCAGCCGGTGCGGCAGTGAAGCCGACCCGGCTTGAAGCGCGGCGTGCGCAAGGCTGTATCCGAGCTTGAACGCCGGATCCGCGGCGGGGTTGAAAATCTCGCGCAGGGCGCAGCCGTCCGCGCTTGTGAATTCCCTGAATTCCGTGAAATGCCTGGCGAACATGTTTTACACTCCGTATTTTTTGAGCAGATCCTTGAATCCGGCTTCTATGGTAAACCTGCGCAGGAAATAGCCGAACCGCGCGTTGTCATAAAAAACATTCGCGTCCTTAAGGCCCAGCCGCAGCGCCTGTTCCGCATATTCAAGTGCGGCGGCGGTATCCTTCACATAATGCCAGTAGTAACAGGCCAGCGCGACCGAGGTCTGCGGATCGGTCGGCGCCATTTCAAACGCCTTCACAAAATCCTGCCGGGCCTCTTTTCCCCGCTCAAGCCGCAGAAACAGCAGGCCCCGTTCAATGTAGGTCACATAATCAACGCGGCGCAGATCTATCGCCTTGCTGTAGGTTTCCGCGGCCTGTTTGTATCTGCCGAGTCCGGCATAGACCTTGGCCAGTTCCACCCGGTATTCCACCATAAGCGGAGCCAGCCGGACAGCCTGTTCATAGTCTGCTGCGGCCTTGTCATACTTTTTCAAACCCGCAAAAACCGCCGCGCGCACCGCATATACATCGGCGGTTTTTCCGCCTTTGGCGAGCGCGACCGACACGTCTTTCTCCGCCTGATTGAATTCGCCCCTGCGGGCTCTTACTTCCGCGCGGGTGACATAGGGCAGCGGACTGGCCGGCTCCAGCCTGACAGCCGAGGAAAAATCCGCCAGCGCGCTGTCCAGATCGCCGGACTCGGCGTAAACCACTCCGCGGCCCAGGTAATAGGTCATGCCGGACGGCGCGTTCCTGATCGCCTGAGCGTAGTTCGCCAGCGCCTGCGGATACATCTTCAGCTGCCGATACATTTCGCCAATCCGCGCGAACACTTCCGGCTGGCCCGGCGCCAGTTCTATTGACCGCCGGTAACTGTTCAGCGCCTGCTGCGGCTGGCCCTGCGCCTGATACACATTGCCGATCCCTTTGTAAATGCCGGGATTGTACGGCTGAAACCGGGCGGCGGCATTATAATCGTCCAGCGCGGCGGAATAGGCCTCTTTTGAAAACGCCAGATCGCCGCGCGCGCGATAGGCGTCAGCGTAGCCGGGAGCCAGCCGGAGCGCGGTGTCGAGATCGGAATAAGCCTGCTCCGTCAGCCCCATTTTAGCGGCCGCGCTGCCGCGGTAATAAAACTCCACGGCGGTTCCCTTGCCTTTAAGCACCAGCGTCTGATCGAAATCCATCAGCGCGGCTTTATAATTGCCGGCGTCATAATTGATTATGCCCCGGTTGTAATAGGCCGCAGGATCCTGCGGGGAAATCTTAAGGGCGCGATCAAGATCGGCCAGCGCAGCGGCGTTATTGCCCAGCGAATGCAGGCCGAGCCCGCGGTTTGAGAGATATCCGGGATTGTCCGGGTCAAGCGCGAGAGCCTTGTCAAAATCCGCGACCGCCTGTTTGTATTTACCCTGCTGGTACAAAGCCAGGCCCCGGTCGTTATAGGTCACGGCATGAATCGGCATCAGCTCGATAGCTTGCGTAAAATATTTTTCGGCTTTGTCGAACCGGTTGCCGGCAAACTCCTGCTTGCCGCGCAGGTACAGTTCGTTCGCCTGCTGTGGCACGCTTTTTGGCGATGCGCCAGCGCAGCCGCACGCCAGCGAAGCGGCCGCCAATAATACGGGCACCAGCACCTTACGGCCTGCGGGACCGGGCAACAAACGCCTCAAAACCCGCAGTGCTGTTAAGCCCGCGCAAAAAATAACCTGCCCCGTTTTCATCATACAAATCCGCAGTGTCGCGCAGCCCGACGCGCAGCGCGCCCGCCACGTTCTCAAGCGCTTTCCTGCTGTTTTTCCGGCCTGCCCACCAGTACCCGGCGATATTAAGATACGCGGCCGGGAAATTCTTCTCCAGCCGCAGCGCGGCCCGGGCGTCATTAAAAGCCTCGGTCCATTTGCCGAGCCTTAAGTACGCGTAGGCCCGGTCATTGCGGGTAATCGGATCGGTTTTGTCCAATTCAATCGCGGCGGTATAGTCCTTCACCGCTTTTGCGTACTCCCCGCTTCTGGCGTAATATATCCCGCGCCAGTGCAGATAGGAACCCATGCCCGGCGCCAGCGCAACAGCTTCGCCGGCGTTTTTGACGGCGCGCTGATAATTCCCCAGCGCGGCATAAGCCCCCGCGCGCAAAAAATAATACCGTGCCGTCGCGGCAGACCGGTTGACCGCTTTGGTAAAAAAGGAAATCGCCTCATCAATGCGGCCCTGCCGCATCCGCGTCTGGCCCAGTCCCGCCAGCGCGGCGGCGCCATCGGGCTCCGCGTCAAGCGCGCGCTGGAAATCAGCCTCGGCTTTGGCGGTTTCGCCCAGCTCCAGCTGCAATTCCGCCCGGCCGGAAAGCGCGGCGGCGTCAGCCGGATTTTTTTTAATCGCCGCGTTTAAAACGGCAAGCCTTGCGCGTGCGCCCGCGCTTTGGCCCGCCTCCGCCAGCGGCGCGGACGCAAGAACCGCGAAAATGATTAAAATAGCCTTTTTCATATCCGTCCGGCGCGGCATACGCCGCGTATTTTCCACTCAGATTATACTATAGTGCAAACCGTATGAGCAGGATTGTCGCCGCCAGCAGAACCAGCGCCGCGAACCTTACCGCAAGCCGCACCGCCATAAGCCGCAGCCTGATACCCGCCATGACTGAAAGAAATAACACGACACGGTCGCCCGCAATAACCGCAGCGCGGCAGCCTCCGCTTTTAACCGCAGCCAAAGCGCGCTTGCTCAGCACCGGGCGTATGATTCCGAACAAAGCACGGACAAGCGTTTTATACATGGCGCCGGGAGCCGGGCCCGCAACTTCGAGTTCAGCGCGCGCCACCCCGCTGCGTACGGCGCCCGTCACCGCGGCGGGCGCACACAGCCCGCTCAGTTTCGCCAGCTGGTCTTCCACGGCTTTCAGCGCCGCTTTCAACGCGACGCGCACCGCCGCTTCAACAACGCCGATCAGCGCGTTAGCGGCGGAAACCGCAGCGTCCACCGTGCCAAGCGCGGCGCCCGCCAGCAGGTAACCCGCCACAATGCCTGCGCCCGCCAATGTTTTCAAAACCGCCCGCGCATGAACATAACACGAGCCGTAATGCCACAACAGCCAGCCAGCGCCGCTGAACACGGCGGTATAAAACAGCACAAGCGGCAGGCTTACCGCCAGAGCATGCCGCACCGACAGTCTGGCCGTACCGCCCGCCGCGCGGCGCAAAAGCTGGCCGACAGACGCTTCGAACGGAAGATTCCCGCCGCATTTACCGGGCAGGCTCATTTTACCAGGGAAACAGCCCGTCAATGCCCGCCGTGCGGACAGGAACCGCCGCAACAGCCGCCATGCGGGCAGGAAGGCGAGTCGGACCGGGTAACCGAAGTTATTTCGTCCGATATTTTCACCACTTTTCCGGTTTTTTTGTCGTACACATATCTGCCTGTAGTTTTATCGGTTTCTTCTGGCATAACCGCTCCTTGGCCGCACTCTCTTATTATTCTATAACAATATGGAGAATCTTTGCACCCCGCAAAACCGCCAAACGAAAGCCGGTTCCGCTTATTTTGCGGAACCGGCTTTAAAAACCGCGCTGCGCCTGCCGCCTATCTGAACTGCGGCAGAAAATACTTCCGCACAACATCATTGCGGTAGCTTTTGTTCATGGATTTGAAATTGACCACAACACCCGAAAAATAAGAACCGTGCCAGACAACGGTGGAATTAAGCAGTTTCAGATCGCTTCTGGCCTGCCGGTAGCCGGACGGCATATCCTTGTCGTTTTCGGCCTCGCCGTCCATCCGGGCGTTAAACTCCTCGCTTGAAATGCCCAGCATGGTTTCACCGTCGTACCGGGCCGAAGCCGCCCTGCCGGGTTTTGCCGCAGCGTGTTTCGCCCGGCGCCGCGAGTCTATGATTTTACGCAGCGCGGAACGATAGCGGTCAGCGTCCTCGTCCACCCTTATATTGGCATCAGCCGCCGGTATCGCGTTGGAAATGCGGTCGCGCAGCGCCCATAGATTAACCCAGTATTTAACGTTGGCCGGCTTGTGCACCTTTAATTCCAGTCCCGATTTGACAAGACCTATTTCAGTTCCCACTTTCATCCAGAAAAAACTGGGCCGCAGAGGCGAACCCATCGTCACCCATTTTTCAATCCGCACAGGCGAGTTTTTTTCCGCCAGCCGGTTAAGCGCCGAATGCATCAGCACCGAACCCCAGCTGTGCGCCACTATGTAAACAGGCTTGTGGTATCTGGCCGCCATGTCATAAGCCTTTTCCGTCCACTGTTCAATCAGTTCGCACTGGCGGCGGCTGTCGTCCGCGTCGCGGTTCCAGTCCAGCGGCACGATGGCGAATTTTCTGCCGGTTTCCGGCATCCTGACTTTCAGAAAATCGCCCAGATAGCTGTCCGGGATATACAGCGGCTCCGCATAGGAATAAGGATCCGCCTGGCGCAGCACCGACATGAACTGCTCAAACCCTTTCATGTTGGAGATATCGTTTTTATGGCCGGAAAGGTAGTCAACGGCGCCCTTGATGTGCCTGAGCTCGATACCGTAGCCGAACCGGATAAAACTCAGTCCGCGCACGGACAGCAGCACCGCGTCCGAACCGGCTATCTCCGCCTCGTTCAGCTTAAACGTACCGGACGTTACCGCCAGCACATCCACCCCGAGCGTGCCCGCGAAACCGCCGGGACAAAATAACAGCAGCGCTGCGACAACAAACGCTCTTCGCATAACCGACCTCCGCAATATGACCTCAAAAATACAAACCGTTTTCCGCACAGTCACTTCAGCAACGGAAGCATATACTCGCGCACAACATCGTTGACGTACACCGAATCAAGAGTTTTCAGGTTAATCTGCACGCCTGAAAAATACGCCCCGTGCCAGACGGAAGTGGAATTGAGTTTCTGCAATTCCCGCCGCGCCTGCGTGTAATCGCCGAGCTTTTCCCGATCCGCCTGCTCGCCGGCCAGCATGCGTGCGGCGAATTCCTCTTTCGATATGCCCGCCATTCCTTCGGCGTCATATTCCTCAAATTTCCCGCCGGCTTCCTTCCCGGCGAATTGGCCGCGCAGTCTGGAATCTATTATTTTGCGCAGCGCCGCCCGGGCGGGATCGGCGGTGGCGTCCACCCGTATGTTCAGGTCGGCGGCGGCTATGTCGCTTGAAACACGGTCCCGCAGCGCCCACAGGTTTATCCAGCGGCCCACATTGCCCGGCTTGCGCGCTTTCAGAGGAAACAGTTCCTTTATCAGGCCGATATCAACAGCCGCACGCATCCAGAACGGCCCCGGCGCCAGCGGAGAACCCATCGTGATGAATTTTTCCACCCGCACCGGCGAATGCCGGGCGGCCAGCCGGTTAAGAACGCAGTGCATCAGCACCGATCCCCAGCTGTGCGCCAGCACATAAACCGGCTTGTTATGCTTTGCGGCGACAGCATACACCTGCTCCATCCAGCCGGAAAGCATCCGCGCCTGGCTGAAACTCTGATCCCAGTCACGGCTCCAGTCAAACGGCACAAGCTCGTATTTCCGGCCTGTTTCCGGCAGCCGCGCTTTTAAAAATTCCGTCAGATAATCAGGCGGAAAATATAACGGTTTCTCAACAACATAAGGATCGGTCTGCTTCAAAAACTCCAGATACCGCTCAAGACCCTCCTGCTGGATAACACCCAAATCCTTTCCGGCCAGATAATACAGCGCCGCCCGTATGTGCTTGAGTTCGACACCGTAGCCAATCTCGCCGAAATTAAGGCCCCTCACGGAAACCAGCACCGCGTCCGAAGCGGCTATCCCGGCTTCATTAACGGCCAGCGGTTTATCCGCTTTTTCAAAGCCGTCACCGGCGGGCCCGGCAACCGCGACACCCGTATAAAACAAAAAACACGCAAACAGAACATTCGCCGCTCGCGCAATACCCGTCCGTGTCACATGACTCTGCGTTTCAAAGCTGTGCATGGCTTTCACTTTTAGGAAGTTTATAAAATAATAACAGGCAACGCATGGGCCGTTGGGCCCAAAAAAGGGACCCGCGCCATTAAGGCAACGGGTCCTCTAGTAACTACCCACCTAACACCTCCATGCCTGCTCACGGCGGGGTACTGCACCCTCCACACAGCCCGCGGGACCGCGCACCTGCCGGGCTCTACAACCAACTTCCCCTCACTCGCCTCTAAACCGGCCGGACCGGCCGTTACGAGGCACCACGCCCCGCCTGCTAGGAGTTCCGAACCCTGTTCCAGGGCGGTCCGGCTAAAACGCCAGATGGCGCGCCCAAGACTACGGAAACCCCGATATGTCACGGTCAAAACCGGGCCCAGAACGGAACCCGCTCCCCAGGGAGCCGCGATTCCCGGCAACACCGGCGGACGACCGTCAACATTTCAAAGAACTGCTCCTTCCATACTGACGCAAACAGCCTTGCAACAGCTTCGCCCAAACCCTTCCGTTTCTGCACTCAACCGGTTAAGCTACTCCCTCCCAACCCCCCGCAAATCAATCCGCTCATGACAACCGGCCGCCAACCGGCGGCCCTCGCTGAAGAGGGGCGCGCAAACTGTCCTGACCGCAACAGCCGCACTGACAGCACGCCTAACCGCACTCCCGCCACTCTGACAAAATTCGCGAGTCGGCGACCCTAAAGAGGTCTTTTGCAAGCCCGCATGTTCGCGGGTCCGTTATAGCCGACCCACGATAGTATACCCGGAAAACGCTCGTTGTCAACCCCTCAATTTTTTCAGGCCGGAACAAGCCTATTGCCATAAGAGGAATTTGATTAATAGAATTGTCTTGGCGGGCCGCAGCCGACCGGCGCGCCGAACGCTTCGCCAAGGAGATCCAGCAATGGCCGGAAATACCTTTTTGAATTTCGACTATACACCCACCTCAATCCGGGAAACAGGCGAAGCCGCGCGCGCCGAATATGAAAAACAGCTGGCGAAGATTGCCGCCGTCGCGGCGGGAACCCGCACTTTCGAAAACACCGTTCTCGCGCTGGAAAACGCCGGCGCGGATTATAGCGACGCCATAGCCGTGCCCGGCGCGCTCGCCTATTTCTCGCCCGATCCGGCCGTGCGGGACGCGGCCGCCGCATTTCAGCTGGAAACCAGCCGGTTCGGCATAGAGGTTTCCGCCCGCCGCGATATCTACGCGGCGCTTTGCCAGTACGCCGGCTCCAAGCCCACCCTGCAGCCCGATGAACGCCGCCTGCTCGACCAGATGATGCTGGATTTCAAGCGCGGCGGCCTGCAGCTTGCGGATCAGGATCTTGAGAACGTGAAAGCCCTCAGAAAAGAACTCGCCGCATTTCAGATACAGTTCACAAAAAACCTCGCCGCGGTAAAAGACGGCATAACCCTCCCCGCAGACCGCCTCGGGGGACTTCCCGAAACCTATACTGACGGGCTTGAGCGCCGGCCCGACGGAACCCGCTTCATTTCGCTGGATTATCCGGACTACCTGCCCTTCATGGACGATGCCGACGATGCCGAGGCGCGCCGCGAACTGGAATTCAAATTCAACAACCGCTGCGCGCAGGACAATGTGGCGCTGCTGGAAAAAACGCTGCGGCTGCGGCATCAGATCGCGGTCAAACTGGGCTACCGCTCGCACGCGCATTTCATGCTTGAAGACCGCATGGCAAAAACTCCGCAGACGGTGGAACTCTTTCTTGACAACCTGCGCGACAAACTGCGCGGCAAAGCGCAGGACGAACTGCGCGAAATGAAACTGCTTAAAAACAACGAAACCGGGCAGGGCGGCTCGATGGCGGCATGGGAGTGGCGTTACTGGAACAATAAAATCAAAAAAACCTGCTGCCATGTGGATCACGCGAAAATAAAGGAATACTTTCCGGTTCAGGCGGTGACGCAGGGCCTGCTGTCGCTGTGCGAGAACCTGTTCGAGGCGGAATTCAGGCGCGCGGAGCTGCCCGTCTGGCACCCGGACGTGCAGGCCTATGAACTGCGCGAGAAAAAATCCGGCGCGCTGACGGGCTGTTTTTATCTCGACCTTTATCCGCGCGACGGCAAATACAAGCACGCCGCCTGCTTCGCCCTGCGCGACGGCCGCGCGCTGCCCGGCGGCCAGTATCAGAAACCATGCGCCGCGATTGTGGCGAATTTTCCGAAACCCGCGCCGAACGCGCCCTCTCTGCTCACGCATGACGACGTGCAGACCCTGTTTCACGAGTTCGGCCACGTTATCCATACGCTGTTTACAACCGCGCGGTTCGGCCGGTTCTCCGGCACCGCGGTGGCTCGCGATTTCGTAGAGGTTCCTTCGATGACGCTGGAGGAGTGGGCGTGGGAGCCTGCGGTGCTGAAAGCCATTTCCTCGCATTACAAGGATCCGGCCGCGAAACTGCCGGATTCCGAGCTCGACCGCCTCGTCGCGCATAAAAACAGCGACGCCGGCCTGACCCGCCTGCGGCAGCTGTTTTTCAGTCTGCTCGACATGAAATACCATCTCGCGGAAACAACCGACACCACCGCGCTGTATGAACAGTTGATGAAGAAAATCTCGCTTATCCCGATGACGCCGGGCACCCACCCGCAGGCCGGTTTCGGCCACCTCATGGGCGGCTACGACGCCGGCTATTACGGATACCTGTGGGCGGCGGTCATCGCGGCCGATATTTTCGGCGAATTCAAGCGCACGGGCGTGTTCTCGCCGCAAACCGGCAGGAAGTTCCGTGATCTCATACTCGCGCCCGGCCGATCGGAAGACGAAGTGGTGCAGGTGGAAAAATTCCTTGGCCGCCCCGCCAACGACACGGCTTTCATAAAAGGAATGGGGTTATAACTCCGCGCCGGCGATTGCTGCTGGCGCGCTGAAATTTCTCCGGCCGCGCCAAGGTCTGTGCGCCATGCCGCTGTTTTGCTGACCGGGCACGGTATTTGCGGGCGGATTTCAGGCTAGACGATATTCCACCCGGTCGTGCCGTCAGGCCTGTCCCTGAGAGTCACGCCTTTTTCAAGCAGCGCCTTGCGCAGTTCGTCCGCCCTGGCGAAATTTTTTTCGCGCCGGGCCGCGTTGCGCGCTTCAATAAGCTCCATGATTTCTGGCGGAGCCTGTCCGCCGTCCGCCGGCTTATGCTCCGGCGCAAGCAGATCAAGTCCCAGCACCGAATCCGCGTGCGCTGCGAACGCCAACAACTGGTCCGGCGGCAGCGTTTTATCCTTCGCCGCTTCCCACATAACCGCCACGGCTTTCGGCAGATTAAGATCGTCGGCAACAGCGGCTCCGAAGCGGACGGCATGATCAGCCGGCCAGCCCTGATTGCCCGCGCCCGCAACTCCGGCCGCCCGGCTTTTCTCCTGCGCGGCGTGAATCAGGGCGCGCAGGTTCGACAGGCTTTTTCTGGCAAAATCCAGCGCATCCCACGAAAACACCAGCTGGGTTTTATAATGCGCGCCCAGACACAGATACCGGTAATCAAGCGGGCTGTAGCCTTTCTTCGCCAGCACCGGAACCGTCAGGAATTCGCCGGACGATTTCGCCATCTTCTCCGAATCTTTCGTTACCAGAAACTCCCCGTGCACCCAATACCGCACATAAGGCTTGCCCGTGGCGGCCTCGCTCTGGGCGATTTCGTTGGTATGATGCACGGCGATATGGTCCACGCCGCCGCAATGCATATCCAGCGTTTCGCCAAGATACTGCATGGCCATGGCCGAACACTCTATATGCCAGCCGGGAAACCCGGTTCCCCACGGCGACGGCCACTCCATCTGCCGCTTTTTGCCAGCCGGGGAAAACTTCCACAGCGCGAAATCCGACGGATTGCGTTTCTCCCCGTTAAATTCCACCCGCGCGCCCGAACGCAGGCCTTCGATATGCGCTTTGCCCGCCAGCGCGCCGTAAGCCGGAAACTTCGACGTGTCAAAATACAGCCCGTCGGAAATGCGGTAGGCGAACCCTTTTTCATCCAGCGTTTTGACCAGCCGGATCATCGCCTCGATATGCTCGGTGGCCCGGCAGATTCTGGTCGGATCCACGCAGTTGAGCGCGTGAAAATCATCAAAAAACGCCTTCGTGTAAAACTCCGCTATCTCCCAGGCCGTTTTGCCCTCGCGCGCGGCGCCGCGCTCCATTTTATCCTCGCCGCTGTCGGCGTCGGACTGGAGATGCCCCACGTCGGTAATATTCATCACATGCGACACCTTGAAACCCTCAAGAACCAGCGCGCGCTTGAGCAGATCCTCGAAGATATAAGTGCGCATGTTGCCGATATGCGCGTAATTGTAGACCGTCGGGCCGCAGGTGTAAAGCGAAACCGCGCCTTTGTTCAGCGGCTTAAATTCCTGCTTGGCTCTGGCAAGCGTATTGTATATCCTCATGGCTTTGCGTACCCCGCCGCCGGATACTGCGGCAGCAGAAGCTCTATGAACTGGCGGCAGAACCGCGCGCTGAAATCAGCGGCGGCCTCCCGGCTGAGCAGACAGTCAACCTCGACGCTGGAAAACGGGTTCACCGCGCCCGCCGGAGTGACGGCGTAGGAAAACCCCTCCGGCAAATGCTCCGGCCCGCCAGCCTTTTCGATCACCGCGGCCTGCGCGGTTTCAAGCGCGCGGTAAAACCGGTTGATCTCGCCCTGCCCGGGCGCGCGGCCCAGCATGAACGTCGCCGACGAAACGACCGCCGCGGCGCTTTTGGAAAGCGGTCCGTCGTCCGGCGCGGCGAGCGTCCGCCCGGAGCCGGTCCTGACGCCTTGCGCGCACGCGCAGGCAAGCGTCGCGGCAAACAGAACGGCAACGGCGCATTTCATCCGACTTCCGCCGTGGCGATCGCCTGGCAGGCGATCGCGTCGCCGTGGCCGATATCGCCCATGCCTTCATAGCTTTTCGCCTTGACATTCACCGAATTTTCGTCGAGCCTGAA